>NZ_RZRK01000488.1:0-4691 GCF_003997835.1 Mesorhizobium sp. M7A.F.Ca.CA.004.12.1.1 | reverse complement strand
GATCTTGTCGTCCGGCCGCGTGCGCCCACCTCCCAGGCCGACCACGGCGAGCCCGATATCGCGGGTGGCGATGCCGGTGACGAAGCCGTTTGCGGTCGCGTTGACGGCAAATTCGATCGCCGCCGCTGGCAGATACTTTTCCGGTTTCTCGATGAAATCGGCGGGGCCGCCAAGCGCGGCCACCATGCGTGCGAAGGTGGCGGCGGCGCGGCCGCTGGCGAGTGTCTCGGTGGCGCGCCGCATGCCATCCTGGTTGGACGACACCAGCCCGGCCGACTGCAGCATTTCGGCGGCCAGCGCCAGCGTCACGTCCTCGAGCCGACGGTCACGATACCGGCCGGTGAGGAAATCAACGGCGTTGCGCACCTCGACGGCGTTGCCGGCGGCCGACGCCAAGGGCTCGTTCATGCCGGTGATCAACGCCGAAGCCTTTAGTCCGGCGCCGTTGGCGATCTCAACCAGGCTGTTGGCGAGTGCGGTGGCGTCGCGCGATTTTTCCATGAAGGCGCCGTTGCCGACCTTGACGTCGAGCACCAGCGATTGCAGCCCGGCCGCCAGCTTCTTCGACAGGATCGAAGCGGTGATCAGCGGCACCGATTCGACCGTGCCGGAGACGTCGCGGATCGCGTAGAGCCGTCGATCGGCGGGCGCGAGGTCGGCGGTCTGGCCGATGATGGCACAGCCTGTTTCGAGCACCGCCTTGCGAAACAGCGCTACATCGGGCTGGCTGATGTAGCCGGGAATGGCATCCATCTTGTCCAGCGTGCCGCCGGTGTGGCCAAGGCCGCGGCCCGAGATCATCGGTACATAGGCGCCGCAGGCGGCGACGATCGGCGCCAGCATCAGCGAGACATTGTCGCCGACGCCGCCGGTCGAATGCTTGTCGGTGACCGGGCCGGGCAGGTCCGACCAGTCGAGCACATCGCCGGAATCGCGCATCGCCAGCGTGAGCGCCACGGCCTCGTCGCGGTTCATGCCGTTGAAGAACACCGCCATGGCGAAGGCGCCGGCCTGGCCATCGGTGACGGCGCCCGACGTCACGCCCGCGACGAAGCCGGCGATCTCCTCTTCCGACAGCCTGAGGCCATCGCGCTTGCGGCGGATGATTTCCTGGGGAAGCATCAGATCTCCAGCAGTCCGTCGCGGAACACGCGTTGCAGGATCGTCGCCAGCCGCGCGCCACCGACCGGGGCCATGTCCTTGGTCTCCTGGTGCGAAAGCTCGGCCCCGGTCATGCCGGCGGCCAGATTGGTGATGACCGAACAGGCGGCGACGCGCAGTCCTAGGAAGCGGGCGAGAATGACCTCCGGTACGGTCGACATGCCGACCGCATTGGCGCCCATGATGCGCGCCATGCGGATCTCGGCCGGCGTTTCGAAGCATGGACCGGAGAACCACATATAGACGCCCTTGTGCAGGGTGGTGCCGGTCGCATTTGCCGCCCGTTCGATGGCCTGGCGGATGCCGGCATCATAGGCTTCAGTCAGGCCGACGAAACGCCGGTCGCTTGGTTCGCCGATCAGCGGATTGGTGCCCGAGAAATTGATGTGGTCCGATATCAGCATTACCGAGCCAGGCGGCATGTCCGGATCGACCGAGCCGGCGGCATTGGTGAGGATCAGTTTCGTGATGCCGATGCCGGCAAGCACTTCCAGCACCGGCCGCATCGCCGCGGCGTTGCCGTGCTCGTAGTAATGGGCGCGGCCCGACAGCATCAGCACCGGCACGCCGGCAAACAGCCCTGCCACCACTTCGCCGGCGTGCCCGGTGACACCGCTTCTGGGAAAACCGGGCAGGTCGGCATAGGAGATGCGGATCGGGTCCTCGATCTGGTCGACCAGACCGCCGAGGCCCGAACCGAGCACCAGGGCCGTGGCCGGCGCCAGGCCGTCCAGCCTTTCGACGAGATGATCCAGGGTTTTTTCCGTCATCGCTGCCAGCTGTTCATTTGAGCCCGTTGTTCATTTCAAAATATCGCCGCGGAAACCGTAAGGCAGCATGTCGCCCATGGTCACGGTCTCGGCCACACCTGCATTGTCGCAGAGATAGAGCTTTGTTTCCGGCCGGCAGAATTCGGCCAGCCGCTGCCGGCAGCCGCCGCAAGGCGAGCATTTCGCCATGCGTTCGGCGATGACGGCGATTTCCACGATCTTGCCGCCGCCGCCCATGATGTAGTGGCCGAGCGCCGTGGTCTCGGCGCACCAGCCTTCCGGATAGGAGGCGACTTCGATGTTGGCGCCGGTAAAGACGCGCCCGTCCTCGGTGCGCAAGGCAGCGCCGACCGGAAACTTAGAATAGGGCGCGTAGGCCTTGGCCATGGCGGCCTTGGCGGCCTCGAACAGATCATGCGACATTCAGGTGTTCTCTCCGATGATCGTGTTCAAAACCCGGCGCAAAGCCGACCTGCCGCTCAACGTTCCTTGACATAAGGTACGCCGCCGGCGCGTGGCGGGATTGCCTTGCCGATGAAGCCGGCGAGCAGGATGACGGTGAGGATGTAGGGCAGCGCCTGCATGAACTGCGCAGGCACCTTGCCGATGATGGGCAGCGGTGATCCCTGCAGGCGGATCGACGCCGCGTCCAGGAAGCCGAACAGAAGGCAGGCGAACATGGCGTTGACCGGCTTCCACTTGGCAAAGATCAAGGCTGCCAGCGCGATATAGCCCTTGCCGGCGGTCATGTCCTTCACGAAGCCGCCATTTTGCACCATCGACAGGTAGGCGCCGGCAATGCCGGTGAGGATGCCGGTGCAGATCAGCGCCCTGTAGCGCAGCCAGGCGACCGATATGCCGGCAGTATCGACGGCGGCCGGGTTCTCGCCTACGGCGCGCAGCCTGAGGCCAAAACGGGTGCGAAACAGCACCCACCAGGTGAACGGCACCATCAGGAAGGCAAGATAGACCAGGATCGAGTGGCCCGACAGGAGCTCGGCATAGATCGGTCCGATGATCGGAACGCCGCGGATGGCCTCGGCGCCCGGCAAGGTGATGGCCTCGAAGCGCTCGCCCGGTTGCAGCGCCGGCGTGCGCCCGCCCTGCTGGAACCAGGCCTGGCCGAGGATGATGGTCGAGCCGGCGGCGATGAAATTGATCGCCACGCCGGAGACGATCTGGTTGCCGCGATGGGTGATCGAGGCAAAACCGTGGATCATGGCAAAGGCGACCGAGATCAGGATCGCCATGCCGAGGCCGAGAAAGGCCGAATGGAACACGGAAGCGGCGGCCGCACCGGCGAAGGCGCCGACCAGCATCTTGCCTTCGAGACCGATGTCGAAGATGCCGGCGCGTTCCGAATAGAGGCCGGCGAGGCAGGCAAGCAGCAGCGGCACCGAAAGGCGGATGGTGGAGTCCAGTGTCTGGATGATCGCGTTGAACACATCCATCTCAGGCACCTTTCCCCTTGACCGCTTCCATGCCCACCGATCGCGGACTGAACGAGGCGAACAGCGCCTGGATGTAGGGCCGGAACATGTGCTCGAGGGCACCGGCAAACAGGATCACCAGGCCTTGAATGATGACGATCATGTCGCGGCTGATCGCCGGCATCTCGAAGGCGAGTTCGGCGCCGCCCTGGTAGAGCATGCCGAACAGGATCGCCGCCAGCACGATGCCGACAGGGTGCAGGCGGCCCATCAGCGCCACGGCGATGCCGACGAAGCCGGCGCCGGAAACGAAGTCGATGGCGACATTGTGCTGATCGCCCATCACCGGATTGAGTGCCATCATGCCGGCCAGCCCGCCCGAGATCATCATGGCGGTGATGATGATGCGGGTTTCGGAGATGCCGGCATAGCGTGCCGCTTTCGGGCTGTGACCGTAGGTGCGCATTTCATAGCCGAGCTTGGTGCGCCAGATCAGCAGCCAGACCAGGAAGGCCATGACCAGCGCCAGCAGGAAGGTGACATTGAGCGGCGCCGAACGGATCTTGGCGCCGAACAGCTCGATGATCCAGTTGAGCTTGGGCAATTCCGCGCCGGCGAGGAAGTTACGCGTCTGCGGCGCTTGCGAGGCGGCTGGCTTCAACGGGCCGACCAGCAGGTAAACCATGATCGAGGCGGCGATGAAGTTGAACATGATGGTGGTGATGACGATGTGCGAGCCACGCTTGGCCTGCAGATAGGCCGGGATGAGCGCCCACAATGCGCCGACCGTCGCCGCAGCAATGATCGCCAGCGGGAAGGTCAGCCACCATGGCAGTGTGCTGTCGAAGCTCAGGCAGACGATGGCGATGCCGAGGCCGGCGATGTAGGCCTGCCCTTCGGTGCCGATGTTGAACAGGCCGCAATGCGCGGCCACCGCCACCGAAAGCCCGGTGAAGATGAAGGTGGTCGCATAAAAGAGGGTGAAGGCGATGCCTGTGCCTTTGCCGAAGGCGCCCTCGACCAGGATGACGGCTGCGCGCAGCGGATTCTCGCCGACCAGAAGCACGACGAAGCCGGCGACGACGAAGGCGACGAACAGATTGATCAGCGGGATCAGGCCATAGTCGGCCCAGGCCGGCAGTTTGGCGTAGGGCGCGCTCAAAGTGCTGCCTCCTGGTGCTCGATGCCAGCCATCAGCAGGCCGAGCTCGCCCTCGGTCGCTTCGGGGCCGCGTTCGCCGACGATGCGGCCCGCAAACATCGCCAGGATACGGTCGGACAGCGAACGGATCTCGTCCAGCTCGACCGACACCACCAGCACCGCCTTGCCC
>NZ_RZRK01000487.1:0-4708 GCF_003997835.1 Mesorhizobium sp. M7A.F.Ca.CA.004.12.1.1 | reverse complement strand
GTTCCGTGTGCTGCGCTGCGGGCCATTCGGCACGCATGGCATCGACCGCGTGCCGGAGGTGCTGGAGGATCGTTATGTCTGGTTCACGCCATGGCGGTACTGGCGGATCGGCAGCAAGCGCGGCGAAGCGCAGGGGTGATCGCGTCGGTCAGGTACCGGCGGCTCTGCCCGTTTACGATCCGGTAGGGTTAACAACAGCCTGCACAAAGACTGCGCATTTGAGACAAAATCGAGACAAGAGACCTCGCTAAGCCGCTCGCGAACCCCCCTCTTGAGCGAGCAGACAAATGCGCAATTTCGACCGTCTTCCCTTCATCTTTGCCGGGATACTGTTCCTGCTCGCCTGGCTGCTGGGATTTCCGTTGCGCGCGCAATCGGCGCCGCTGGGGGACGTGCAGTGCACGGTGATCGCCGATGCGGCGAGCGGCAAGACGCTTTACCAGGACGGGGTGTGCGACCAGCGGTTCAGCCCGGCGTCGACGTTCAAGGTGCCGTTGTCGCTGATCGGCTATGACAGCGGGATCCTGAGCGACGAGCACACGCCGAGCTGGGATTACAAGCCTGAATTCAGCGCGGTGAAGCGGGATCAGAAGACCGTCGATCCGGTGGTCTGGGAGCGAGATTCGATCCTGTGGTTTTCCCGGGAAATCACCCGCCGGCTTGGGTCTGAGAGTTTTGCCGGTTATGTCTCGAAATTCGACTACGGCAATGCCGATGTTTCCGGTAATCCCGGCAAGAATGATGGTTTGACCAAGTCCTGGGTGAATTCCTCGCTCAAGATCACGCCGGTCGAGCAGGTCGAATTCCTGCGCAAGCTGCTGGCCCGCAAGCTGCCTGTCTCGGCCAAGGCCTACGACATGACATCAGCCATCATCCCGACCTTCCAGGCCGGGGATTGGACGGTGCAAGGCAAGACCGGCAGCACCAGGCTGCGCAACGACGCCGACAAGGTCCAGGACAAGCGCTCGCTTGGCTGGTTCGTCGGATGGGCGAACAAGGATGGCCGCCAGATCGTCTTTGCGCGGCTTGTCGTCGATGCCAACCGTACGGACATGCCAAAGGGCCTCAAGACCCGGGCTGCGTTCCTGAAGGATTTGCCGCTCCTCATCAAATGAACGCTGACATTTGAGCCGGGCTTTACGGCGGCGGAATCTGTCCATAAAAGACAGCCGCTGCCGGACGCATCCGGCTTTTCCCTATGCATGTCGTACCCAAAAACCGCCATACACTTTTGGGCGACATGCATTTCAACCACCCGCGCTCGTTTGCGGGACTGGATAGGAGATATATATGCTGAATTCCGTTTCCCTGACATTTCCCGATGGCTCCGTCCGCGAATATGACGCGGCGATGACCGGTGCTGGCCTCGCCGAATCGATCTCCAAATCGCTGGCCAAGAAGGCGGTCGCCTATGCGATCGACGGCACGGTTCGCGATCTCAGCGATCCGCTCGGCAAGTCCGGCAAGGTCGAGATCGTCACCCGCGACGACCCGCGCGCGCTGGAGCTGATCCGCCACGACGCGGCCCATGTGCTGGCGGAAGCCGTGCAGGAGATATGGCCGGGAACGCAGGTGACCATCGGGCCGGTGATCGAGAACGGGTTCTACTACGACTTCGCCCGTAACGAGCCGTTCACGCCCGACGATTTTCCGGTGATCGAGAAGAAGATGCGTGAGATCATCGCGCGCAACAAGCCGTTCACCAGGGAAGTCTGGTCGCGCGACAAGGCGAAAAAAGTGTTTGCCGACAAGGGCGAACGCTACAAGCTGGAGTTGATCGACGCCATTCCCGAGGATCAGGATCTCAAGATCTACGCGCAGGGCGACTGGTTCGACCTCTGCCGTGGCCCGCACATGGCCTCGACCGGGCAGATCGGCAATGCCTTCAAACTGATGAAGGTGGCCGGCGCCTATTGGCGCGGTGATTCGAACAACCCGATGCTGACCCGCATCTACGGCACGGCCTGGGCTGATCAGGCGCAGCTCGAAGCCTACCAGATGATGCTGGAGGAGGCCGAGAAGCGCGACCATAGGAAGATCGGCCGCGAGATGGACCTGTTCCATTTCCAGGAAGAGGGACCGGGCGTCGTCTTCTGGCATGCCAAGGGCTGGAAGATGTTCCAGAACCTGGTCAACTACATGCGCCGCCGCCTCGACGAGCAGGGCTATCAGGAGGTCAACGCGCCGCAGGTGCTCGACAAGAGCCTGTGGGAGACGTCAGGCCATTGGGGCTGGTATCGCGACGCCATGTTCAAGGTGACGGTCGCCGGCGACGACACCGATGACGACCGGGTCTTCGCGCTGAAGCCGATGAACTGTCCGGGCCATGTGCAGATTTTCAAGCATGGGTTGAAGTCCTATCGCGATCTTCCCGTAAAGCTTGCGGAATTCGGCAATGTGCACCGCTACGAGCCGTCGGGCGCGCTGCACGGGCTGATGCGCGTTCGCGGCTTCACGCAGGACGATGCGCACATCTTCTGCACCGAGGAGCAGCTGGCCGCGGAGTGCTTGCGCATCAACGATCTGATCCTGTCGACCTATGCTGATTTCGGTTTTGACGAAATCAGCGTCAAGCTGTCGACGCGGCCCGATAAACGCGTCGGCACCGACGAAGCCTGGGATCATGCCGAGGCGATCATGGGGAGCGTGCTGGAGACGATCAGGACACGGTCCGGCAATCGCATCAAGACCTCGATCAATCCGGGCGAGGGCGCCTTCTACGGCCCGAAATTCGAATATGTGCTCAAGGATGCCATCGGCCGCGAATGGCAGTGCGGCACGACGCAGGTCGACTTCAACCTGCCGGAACGGTTCGGCGCCTTCTATATCGGCTCCGATTCCGAGAAGAAGCAGCCTGTGATGGTGCACCGCGCGATCTGCGGCTCGATGGAGCGCTTCCTCGGCATCCTGATCGAGAACTATTCCGGCCATTTCCCGCTGTGGTTCGCGCCGCTGCAGGTGGTGGTGGCGACGATCACGTCGGATGCCGACGGCTATGCGACCGAGGTGGTGGCAAAGCTGAAGGCCGCAGGGCTGTTGGCGGAAGCGGATCTGCGCAACGAGAAGATCAACTACAAGGTCCGCGAGCACAGCCTAGCCAAGGTTCCGGTCATCCTCGTCTGCGGCAAGCGCGAGGCGGAAGAGCAGACCGTCAACATGCGCCGGCTGGGCTCGCGCGACCAGGAATCGCTTGGCCTCGACCAGGCGATCGCGCAACTGACCGAGGAAGCTGTTACACCCGACCGCCGGCGCAAACGCGCGGCTTGATTGGCATGGTTTCGACCAAATGGCGGTGGAGCGATCCACCGCCATTTTCATAGTAGGCGGTATGTCCTTCACACCTTGTCGGCGACCATCGGGTTGATTGCCAGGACGCGCTGCCTTGAAGACGCGACCACCACGCCTTGTGAAGTGGATTAGGCTCCGTAAAAAGCCGGATGATAAAGGACGACGCCTTGCCGAGCGTCAGGGCCAAAATCCAAACATTGGAAATACTCCGGCGGAACGTCTGGAAACCTCAGAGTGGGGTCGGCCTTGAACCCAAATCGGGAATAGTAGCCGGGATCGCCTAGAACCACGCATCCAGCCGCGCCAAGCGATTTTATCCGGTCAAGTCCAGCTTCTATTAGCTGAACACCGACGCCTTGCCGCTGTCGGTCAGGTCGCACTGCAACTGGCCCGAGACCGTACCAATTGACTTCGGTGCCGTCGATCTTGACTGAAGAGAAGGCGACATGACCAACGATCTCACCATCTTGTTCTGCCACCAAGGAAACCGTCAACGCGCCTCCCGCTCTCAGGGCGTCAACAATGGCTCCCTCCGTTCCAGCGCTGTATGGCGCACCGTCGAAAGCGGTGGTGACCAGCGCGCGGATTTCTGCAATGTCATGGGCGTTTTCTGGTCGTATGATCATGAGATTCGTGTAGCAAACCACCGTCGGGCCGCCAAGACGCTCTCGCCTCCGCGCCTTGACCCCATCGGGCCAGTGCCGGTGGGGGCGGAACATCGGTTACTTCATATCCCTGTCACGCCGACCTTGTAACGAGCCCTCATGCTCAAGCTGAAATTGCGCGAACGACCCTTTCCCGAGCTTTCCTATGCCAATCCGCGCCAGCCGGCGCTGACACGCTGGTTCATTCATTCGGTCGAAGGCCTGTCGGGCCGCGACCGCTACACAGCACTTTATGATTTCTGGCGCCGCCAGGTCGTGCCGACAGGCGAACGCGTGTTCAGCCGTATGCTCGAACTGATCGACGTCCGCGTGCGGACATCGGATCAGTGGCCGCCGGCACAGTTGCCGAACACGCCGCTGGTGATCGTCGCCAATCATCCGTTCGGCATTGGTGACGGCATTGCCGTGCTGTCGTTGGTCGAGCAGCTCGGACGCCCGTTCCGGGTGATAATTCACAAGGACCTGCTCAAGATCCGCGAGATGGAGCCTTACTCGCTGCCAATCGACTTTTCCGAGACCAAGGACGCGCTGAAGAACAACATGGCCGTGCGCCATGAGGCGGTGCGGCTGTTGAAGGAAGGCGTCACCATCGTGGTGTTTCCGGCCGGCGGTGTCGCCACCGCGCCGAAGGGCTTTGGCCAGGCACGCGACTTGCCGTGGAAGATGTTTCCCGCCCGTCTCGTCCAGGACGCCAGGGCGTCGGTCATCCCGATGCATTTTTCCGGGCAGAACGGCAGGCTGTTCCATCTGGTCAG
>NZ_RZRK01000486.1:0-4716 GCF_003997835.1 Mesorhizobium sp. M7A.F.Ca.CA.004.12.1.1 | reverse complement strand
GGGCATGGCGATCGTTGTCGCCGTGCTGGGGCTGAACCTCCTGGGCGACGGCATCGCCGACATCCTCGATCCGAAATCGCGGCGGCAGCGATGAGCCTGCTCGACATCGAGAACCTGTCGCTGACCATCGGCGACACGCAGATCCTTAAAGGAATGGAGCTTTCCGTCGCGCCCGGCGAGGTGATGGGTTTGGTCGGCGAATCCGGCTCGGGCAAGTCGATGACCGCGCTGACGGTGATGCAGCTTCTGCCCCATGCCGCGCGCGCCACCGGACGCGTCACATTCGACGGCATCGACATCCTCGCGGCAACCGAGGATCAGATGTGCGCGCTGCGCGGCGACGACATCGGCATGGTCTTCCAGGAGCCGATGACGGCGCTCAATCCGGTCAAGACCATCGGCGAACAGGTTGCCGAAGGCATACGCTGGCACACCAAGGCCAGCCGCGCCGAGGCCGAAGACCGGGCGCGAAAAATGCTCGACCGCGTCGGCCTCCCCGAAGCGAAATTCCCAATGTCGCGCTATCCGCATGAACTGTCCGGTGGCCAGCGCCAGCGCGTCGTCATCGCCATCGCCTGCGCGCTGAAGCCGAAGCTGCTGGTCGCCGACGAGCCGACGACGGCGCTCGACGTGGTGCTGCAGGCGCAGATCCTCGACCTCTTGCGCGACCTCGTCGCCGAGAGCCGCATGGGCCTGCTCCTGATCTCGCACGACCTCGCCGTGGTGACCGAGATGGCGGACCGCATCACTATCCTGCGCCGCGGCGAGGTTATGGAAGCCGGCGACACTGCGCGCACGCTGTCCGAACAGTTCCATCCCTACACGCGCCAGCTGGCGCAGGCCTCGATGCATGTGCCGGCGCGCGCCAGGCCGCATGGCATCGAGACGAGCCGACCTTTGCTTCAGGTCGAAAGCGTGACACGCGACTATCCCGGACGGCGCACCTCATTGTTCAAACGCGCGCCTGGCATCCGCGCCGTCGACGATGTCTCGCTGTCGATGGCGCCGGGTCAGTCAGTGGCGCTGGTCGGCAGATCCGGCTGCGGCAAGTCAACGCTCGCCCGCATGATCCTGGCGCTGGATCGGCCGACATCGGGCTCGATCCGGTTTCGCGGCGAGACCATCACCGGCAAAAGCGAAGCCGAGCTGAAGCCGGCTCGCCGTGACATGCAGGTCGTTTTCCAGGATCCCTACGGATCCTTCGACCCGCGTCAGAAGGTCGAAAAACTAGTCGCCGAACCCCTGCATGTGCTGGAGAAGCAGCCGACACGCACCGAGCGCCGCGAAATGGTGGCGCATGCGCTGCACGAAGTCGGCCTCGGCATCAGCGACATGGACAAATACCCGCATGAATTTTCCGGCGGCCAGCGCCAGCGCCTGTCGATCGCCCGCGCCATCATCACCCGCCCCAAGCTGGTCGTCGCCGACGAACCGGTTTCGGCGCTCGACGTCTCGATCCGCGCCCAAATCCTCGATTTGTTCGCCGAGCTCAACCAGAAGCTCGGCATCGCCTATCTCTTCATCACCCATGATTTGACCGTCGCCCGCGCCATCACGGACGAGGTGCTGGTCATGCATGACGGCAAGATCGTCGAGCGCGGCAAGACGAACGCGGTGCTCGACCACCCGCAGTCCGAGGCTGCCAAGGCGCTTGTCACCGCCGCTCCTGACTTGCACCGGGCAATCGCGAAGCGGCTGCGAGAGCAAGGCTGATCAGGAGAGAAGGCGTCCAATCACTCCTGCGGCTTCACCACATCGACCGGGCTGATGTCGAGCAGGTCGAGCGTGCGGCGCAGAAGGCGCATCTCGCTCTCGGCAAGTTGCGAATCCGCCTTGGCGATCTCCGCCATATGTTTGGCCAATTGCCGGCGCCGCTCGACATCGAGGTCGCGGAACAGTGCAATCGCCTGCGAGCCGTTGGTCTCGTAGCCGAACTCGTTGAGATATTCGATGACGCTGTCGATACTGCTTTCCGCAATGCCGAAGGCGTCCTTGCAGATGCGCCGGAAGACAACCATCTCGCTCTCGCTGACAGACCCGTCGGCCAGGATCATGCGAAACAACATCAGCAGTTCCGCCGACAGGACCGGATCGTCCGCCACCTTGCGCACACCCGGGTCGCCGTCGAATATCTGACGTATCTGGTCCAGCAATGCGAATGCCATCAGGAGCCTCTTTCCGGGTTAACCACACAAATACAAATCCAAGCGCGATGCGCTTGGATAGAGGTAGCGCGGAATCGACCTTGCGCAAACAGGGCGGCCGTGGTCGAACGCCCGATATTTCAGCCGGCCGGACACCGCCATACATCAGATGATCGACCTTAGCATCCAGACCGTCGCCATGCTCGCCTTCGCCGCCTTTGCCGCGGGCTTTGTCGATTCGATCGCCGGCGGCGGCGGGCTGATCACCGTGCCGGCGCTGCTGCTTGCCGGCTTCACGCCGGTCCAGGCGCTCGCCACCAACAAACTGCAAGGCATGTTCGGCTCGGGCTCGGCGACCATCCACTACGCATCGAAGGGTCATGTGGACCTCCGCCGGCAATTGCCGTCGGCGCTTCTGGCCCTTGTCGGAAGCGCCATCGGCGCCTTGCTGGCGACGATCGTGCCGGGTGACATTCTGCGGGCTGCCCTGCCCATCGTGCTGATCGCCATCGCGCTCTACTTCGCGTTTAAGCCCAACATGAACGACATCGATCGCGCCGAGCGGCTGTCGCCCTTCCTATTCGGACTGATCCTTGTGCCCGCGATCGGCTTCTACGATGGCCTGTTTGGACCGGGCGCAGGCTCCTTCTACATGCTGGCCTTCGTGGCGCTTGCCGGCTATGGCGTGCTCAAGGCGACGGCGCATACCAAGCTGCTCAACTTCGCCTCCAACATCGGCGGCTTCATCGTCTTCGCGGCCTTCGGCGTCGTCTACTGGAAGATTGGCCTGATGATGGGCGTTGCCCAGTTCATCGGCGCCCGCGTCGGCGCCAGCCTGGCCATGCGCATCGGCGCGAAACTGATCAAGCCGCTGCTGGTGATCGTGTGCCTGGCGCTTGCTGTGAAGCTGCTGGCCGACCCGGCGAACCCGCTGCGCGCCCTGATTGGTGTGTGATCACGCGCCCTGATAGAATGCCGCTGTTCGAATCATGTAGGAGGAGCCACACATGAATCTTAGCGCACCTACGCAGATCGTTTTTATCATTTCCGTTGTTATCGCCATCATCGGCGCACTCGCCGCGCTTGGCGTTCTTGCGTTCATTCCACTCGCATCGGTGTGGATTGTTCTTATTGCTTTCATCGTGCTTGCCGGCGGCTGCTTGATGCGCGGCGCCTGACCATTTCCCTTGAAGTGGGGACGAGGAGCGCCCGGCCAAAAGCCGGGCGCTTTTGATTCCGGCCCCGGGTCTGCTAGATTTGACTTGGCGCAAGGATGGCCGATGCCAGTCGAGATGCAACCCCAGCAAGAGCAGGACCGGTCCGTCGCCGGGCGGTTCGAGATGCGCCGGCGCCTGCCGGATCCTCGACTTCAGGGCATTGTGTCGGACATTTGCGGCTATCGCGAAATGACGCCCGGCCATATGCGCAACGTCGAATACGCGTCCCTCACCGTACCGCTGGTCATCAGCTTCGCCGAACCCTTCGCCATCGGCCTCGGCAAGGCGCCCGGCGACAATGACCGCTTCGCCAGTTTCGCCGCCGGCCTCTTTGCCGGACCGGTGCTGATCGAATCATTCGGCGGCGCCTGCTGCGTCCAGGTCAACTTCACGCCGCTTGGCGCACGCCGTTTCTTCCGCCTGCCGATGAGCGAACTGGCCGACAGCATGGTCGTCCTCGACGACGTGCTTGGCGCGCAAGGCTTGGCGCTGCGTGAAAAGCTTGGCAACGCGCCGGACTGGACGGCGCGTTTCGACATGGCCGAAGCCTTCGTCACCGCCCGTCTCGAGAATGCCGCCGAGACGCCGCTTGAAATCGCCTGGGCCTATGACCGCATCATCGCATCCGGCGGCCGGACCCGCATTGGATCAATCGCCGAAAGGCTGGGCTGGAGCCGCAAGCATCTCGCCGGCAGTTTTTCCAACGCCATCGGCATCGGCCCCAAGACGCTGTCGCGCATTGTCCGCTTCAACCGCGCGCTCGGCCTGTCGAGACAACAGACCGTCGACTGGGCCGGCATCGCCGCCGATTGCGGCTATGCCGACCAGGCGCATCTGGTGCGCGAGTTTCGCGACCTCGCCGGCGAAACGCCGACCGCGCTCTCTGTCAGGTAACATTTCTTCAAGACGCCGGAACGGTCTTTGAGCAGGGTGGGTTATCGACCAACCCAAATGAAGGAGGTTCCCATGCCAACCACCACTGAAGCGCCCCGCCTCTACCCCGCTTTGCGCTACAAGAACGCGGCAAGAATGATCGATTGGCTGGGCGAGGCTTTCGGCTTCAGCGTCCGTGCCCGCTATGGCGAAGGCGATGTCGTGCACCATGCCGAACTGGTCTTCGGCTCCTCGATGATCATGCTGGGCACGGTGCGCGACGACGACTACGGCAAGATGGTCGGCGAACCCGGCTCAGGCGGCGGCAAGTCGATCTACATTGCCGTCTACGATGCCGATGCCGCCTATGCCAAGGCCAGGAACGCCGGCGCCACGATCATCCAGGAATTAACCAACCGCGACTATGGCAGCCGCGAGTTCATCTGCCGCGACCCGGAAGGCAAAGTCTGGTCCTTCGGCAC
>NZ_RZRK01000485.1:0-4719 GCF_003997835.1 Mesorhizobium sp. M7A.F.Ca.CA.004.12.1.1 | reverse complement strand
GCGGTTGGGCGTTCTGTCGAGACGTCCACCGGTTCGGCTTCGAGACTTTCCGCAAACTTGCTGAGGCCGGTACGAAACTGGTCGACGATGCGACTGCAGCCATTGAAGCCTAGCCCGAGATGGAGCGCATCAACAAAACCATTGTTCCAGGAAGGATCTATGTCAGACCTAGATAAGATGAGGAAGAAAGTCCGAAAGCTCCAGTTGCGTGCAGCTATTGCCAAGATGGCATTGCAGGACCTTGTCGAGGGTCTGCCGGGCAAGTGGGCCGACATACAGGAAGTCGCCGAGAAAACCCAAGCCGTTTATGCCGAGTTGGATGTTGCCAAGAGAGAACTCGCTTCAATGAAGAATTTAGGATGATGCGCACATTCACCACCCGTGACGGCTCCATTTGGATGCCGTCGTACCTGACCTCCATCGATAGCAAACCTGCATCGGCTGCTGCCGTTGTTTCAAGGTCTGCTCGCGCGATGTGATGCATCTTCACGGCGTTGATGATGCGGGTGAAATCCTCGCCCCTGCGATGACGAGGACGACGATTTCGACGGCAAGCTCAATCGCATGATCATGGTTGTCGATGATGCCGGCCGCTGCATAGGCTGCGGAGCCTGCGGCCGCGTCTGCCCCAAGAACTGCCAGACGCATGTTCCGGCCGACGAGCTCGCAACATGATCTGGCGAAAACCAGGGGAGCGGCGTGCACTTCATCTTTTTGTCGGCTCGTGGGGCTGGTCCTGTGCAGCAATGCGTCGATGGTTTACTTCGCTTTGGATTCGCTCCGTGTGGCAGTCGTCACGACGCTGGCCTGTTCGCTGCTGCTTCAGGCCGGCTACTTCGGCCGCGTGCTCTTTCTGATCTGGCAGTCCTCTAGCCGCGCTCGTGGAACTCGCCACAGGGGCCAGCATGCCGATGGTTACAGGAAAGCTCGGGTACCAGTCGTCTGACTCTGATCAACTGCGGAATGCAATTTTCAGCTGTGTCCCGGCTTGGTCGAATGCCCAGCATGTGCTGCTGCTTTGATGCGCGGATGACAGGATCAGTGCTCAGACCCACACCAATTTTGGTCACCCTCTGATGACTGAGCTGATCGTATAGGGAATCTGTGTTCGGCTAACACGCGACCATACCCCTGGGCTGACCGGTGCGTAGCAGGTTCAGGTACTTTTTTGCTGGAGATAGCATGCTGGAAAAATTCGAACGTTATCCGCTCACCTTTGGACCCACGCCGATCGAGAGGCTCGACCGCCTCGGCAAGCATCTGGGCGACAAGGTGGAAATCTACGTCAAACGCGAGGACTGCAACTCCGGTCTCGCGTTCGGCGGAAACAAGCTGCGCAAGCTCGAATACATTGTGCCCGACGCGATCGCGTCAGATGCCGATACGCTCGTCACAATCGGTGGCGTGCAGTCCAACCATACGCGCATGGTCGCTGCGGTCGCCGCCAAGATCGGCATGAAATGCCTCCTGGTCCAGGAGAGCTGGGTCCCACATGATGATGCTGTCTACGACCGGGTCGGCAATATCCTCTTGAGCCGCATCATGGGGGCAGAGGTGCGCCTGGTTGACGAGGGCTTTGACATCGGCATCCGCCGCAGCTGGGAAAAGGCACTTTATGAAGTCAAGGCAAGGGGCGGCAGGCCATATGCGATACCTGCCGGCGCCTCTGTCCACAAATACGGCGGCCTGGGCTATGTGGGGTTCGCTGAGGAGGTGCGTGCCCAGGAAGAGCAGCTTGGGTTTGCCTTCGACTATATCGTCGTCTGTACGGTGACTGGTTCAACCCACGGCGGCATGCTCGTCGGGTTCGCCAAGGATGGTCGACAGCGCAACGTGATCGGTATCGATGCCTCCGCCATGCCCGCCAAGACCAAGGCGCAGGTGCTTGGCATCGCCCAAAATACAGCGAAGCTCGTCCACCTCGGAGCGGAAATTGTCGAGGCAGACGTGGTGTTGTTCATGGACTACGCGTACCCGGGTTATGGCGTTCCATCGGAGGAAACCAAAGAGGCAATCCGTTTGTGCGCGCGGCTCGAGGGCATGATTACGGACCCCGTTTACGAGGGCAAATCGATGCAAGGGATGATCGACCTCGTCCAGAGGGGCTTCTTTCCACAGGGATCGAGGGTCCTCTACGCACATCTAGGCGGCGCACCGGCGATCAACGGGTACGGCTACACCTTTCGCAACGGCTGACGTTCGGCAGTCTGCGATTCCGCGGTCGCGCTCGAACGTGGGTAGGTAGCGTCGTTCGAGCGCTTGGCTGGAGAAGTGGAGGCAGCGACGGGCATCCACTAATTGGTACCATTACGTGCTGTCGGTGCTCAACGCCACGCGCATTGAGCGCATGCCGCCGTTGGCAACCGCGAGGCGAATTTTGACTCCGGGGCAAGAATCCACACGCGGCGGTGGCGGCACGAGGACCAAGCCGGCGAGTTCGCGCTTTCGAACTGGCGCCAAACTGCCACTGCTCGAGGGCCGAGGCCAGTCTAATCACAGGCGAGCCGTCCAAGCTCTCAAGAGTGATAGGGCGAAACCCGACAGCGGCAGAAGACATGTCGGGTTCACGACAATCGGCCGCATTTGGCCTCGTGGAGAATTTCAAAGCATTTCCCGCCGCTTACCGGAGCTGAGGGAATTGGCACCTCCGTTGCAGCTTGATGTGCGGCAACACGGTGAGAGCTTCGCTGAAGCAAGCCAGAGGGAGCGATGCCCTCGAGACCGTGTCCGATTTTGACTGGAAAATATTCCGCGACAAAAGAGACGAAAGGTGTGGAATGACTTTGGACACCAAGATGGAACTGCGTATGGGGTCCCCGGCTCCTGCGATCAAAGTGGAGAACTGGCTGCGTGGCGAGCCCCTCACGAACTTTCGGCCCGGCAAGGTCTACCTCGTTGAGTTTTGGGCGACTTGGTGCGGACCATGTGTCGACGCCATGCCCCATTTGATCGAACTGCAGGAGAAATATGAAGGCAGCGGATTTGAGGCGGTCGGAGTTGCCGCCTGCGAACAGGGTCCTACCGCAGACGAGGCGCGGACCAACGTGGATGCCTGGCTGACCGAGGAGTTCCCGAATCTGAATTATCGTATCGGGTTCGATTACATTGGCGAAATGAACAAGCTCTGGATGGATCCCAGCTCTTCGATTGGGATTCCCACCTCGTTCGTGGTCGACCGCGACGGCCACATCGCTTTTATCGGCCACCCGGCGGAACTCGATGACGTTTTGCCGAAAGTCCTTAACGGCAGCTGGCGCAGCAGCTATGAAGCGAAAGCCGTCGATGCAAAGCGAATCTCGCGTGTGCGCGAATCGTCGCTGAGTCAGCCGATATACGCCAAACTTGGGCCGGCGATGCAGGACGAGGATTGGGCAGCGGCACTATTGGCCATCGAAGAAGGCCTCGCCGTGATGCCAGACTCTTTTGATTTTCGGCGGGTTCATGCGGATATTCTGCTTCACAAGCTGCGCGACATCAAAACCGGCTTGCCGCTTATGCGCGAATTGGTCGAGGACGCGATCAACAAAAAGTTCGAAGCGATGTCTTGGGTGGTGATGGCGCTGAACCAACTCTTCCATCCCACGATCGACAACTCCCATCTTCCGCATGATGATCGCTTTGCGATGGGCAAGGAGCTCTCCGAACAGATCCTGGAACTTAATCCTCCGCAAGGCGATGGAGACTTTAAATTCGGGTGTTACTTTCCGGTCGCTCAGTATTATTACGAGAGCGGCAACAAGGACCGGGCGATCGAGTTGATCGAGGTGGCAATCAAATCGCTGGACCATTCGGAGCCAGTGCCGGACCAAACCAAACAGCGCTACCTCACCTCGTTGCTCGAAGCACTGGCCAACTACACGGGTGAGCCTGCCTGTCACGCGGATCTTTGTGTGGCTCCGCAAAAGAAGGCACCCGAAACTCAAAACGAAGTCACTTCCTGAGCAAGAATCGCGAAGGGACTGACAATTGGAATTGAACACTGGCCAATCCGCCCGCCCAGGCGCACTTCGCAGCAATAACGTCGATGCCGCAAAAGTGCGCGGCTTGCGGCAGGTGGAATTTCCATTGCGTTTACCTCGGGTCGAACCGCGGCGCAGGCGTTCGCGCCGCGGTGAAAGGTCTCGCATTGGTGGACGTGCTCGAGGTCGGCCACGGGACACTGTTGCGTGGGATCGGCTCGCCCAAGCCATTCCCCGCCCACGCAAGCGCCCGAACCACACATCGCAGAAAAAGAGATCGTCCTTCAAGAGGAGTACTGAAATTGGGGAAAAGCGAAATTCCTCATGAACCGGTTGGCCCTGCTGTCCACGGGGACGACGAGGCCCTTGCTTCCCCGTTCGTCAAATGCCTCCTGCGGCTCATTCGTACTCAGGATTCCTTCGGCTTATGGGAAGGCCATTCGGATGCCGAGCTGCTGGCCGAGTTCATCATCACCAAGCAACAGCAACGTGCGGTACCCTTTGGCGGCGATCCCGATCCTGACGCGCTGTGGAGGCTCGACATGTTTTACACCGCCGTAGCGCTTGCGATCGAGGAGCGCTCCGGCGTGTCGACGTCGCCAATAATTGGAATGAAGCCCCTGCGGGTTTCCAGCGGTTGGGCGTTCTGTCGAGACGTCCACCGGTTCGGCTTCGAGACTTTCCGCAAACTTGCTGAGGCCGGTACGAAACTGGTCGACGATGCGACTGCAGCCATTGAAGCCTAGCCCGAGATGGAGCG
>NZ_RZRK01000484.1:0-4723 GCF_003997835.1 Mesorhizobium sp. M7A.F.Ca.CA.004.12.1.1 | reverse complement strand
GGCCATCAAAGCCGGCGTCGCGGAGAGCCCGGGGCAGACATTTCTGCCGTTCGACATTTATCTTCCGGAAAATATTTGACCTTGATGGATTTCTATCATGAGCGCCCATTTTCCTTTCACCGATGAAAGGAAAGCTCGATTGACTCGGCCGTCTCTGTCCGATCTGTGAACCGGCGTGGTTCCGTCTTGAAAGAAGCCGGATGCCGAAATGGCAGCCGCGCTTCATGGAAGGAAAGTCAAGCAATGCGCCAGGTATCGCCCCGCTTTGCACTCGATCACATGGCGGCGCCCCGCCTTGACGTCAGTGCGCTTTTCGCGCTTGCCCGTGACCAAGGCCTGACCGACGTCCAAATCCGTTACCCTCATTTCAGCAATCCTGTCGCACGCGGCATTCCGGCTGCGGACGTTCGGTTGGCCGCTACCGAAGCGGGCGTCACGATCATCTCTGTCAACGCCTTGCAGCGGTTCAACGACTGGACTCCAACGCGTCAGGCCGAGGCAAGCAACCTCGCCGATTATGCGACGGCGTGCGGGGCGGAGACGCTCGTGTTGGTGCCGGCCAACCGCAGCTCGTGGCCCACCAATAGCGAGCGCCAGGACAATCTTCGTTTCGCTCTAAACGAGATCAAGCCAATCCTCCAGTCGCGGGGTCTGATCGGTCTCATCGAGCCGCTGGGTTTCCGAACCTGCTCGCTTCGATCAAAGAAGGAAGCGGCCGAGGCCGTTGCCGCGGTTGATGGCCAGTCCGTCTTTCGCCTCGTGCACGACACGTTCCACCACACCCTGGCCGGGGAGACATGCCTGTTCTGCGAGCTTACCGGCCTGGTGCACATTTCAAGCGTAAACGACCCGACCTTCTGGATTTACCCCGATCGCTTTCTTGCAGGTTCCGACAATGGCAGCCAGATTCAGGCGCTGCTGGATGGCGGCTACGCGGGACCTTTCTCATTCGAGCTGGTCGAGGAAGTCCATTCTCTGGACGATCTCGCAGGCGCACTTGCCGCCAGCATCGACTTTATCCGGCGAGGGCTATTGTCGTCAAAGTAGATGGTGACAGGAGTAGTGACTATAGGTGCGCCTGAATTTTCCGTGGGTTCACAGCGGGGCAGCCATCCGAGATGCCTCCTGTATCATTATCTCCCGCATCCAGATGCTTGCCGGATCGCTATTGTGGAGGGCCGGCCATTGGAGGGTCTCGGTGAATGTGGGAAATGGCAGCGGAAGTTCGATAACCCGCAGGGGGAACGTTTTTTCGAAATGCCTGACCAGCCGTAAGGGCATGGTCGCTATACGAGCTGTGCCGGACACCATAGGTGGAATCATGCTGAAGCCCTGCACGGCGACCTCGACACGTCTCTTAAGGCCATGCTCAAGCAAAAACCATTCCTCGATAGACGGCTTCATCGTACGCCCGAACCTGACCGCGACGTGCCTCATCGACATGTATCTCTCGAATGTAAGCTGCTGTGGCAGCTGCTTGTTTGTGGGACAGCCTACGCACACGAGCTTCTCGTCAAACAGCGCAACGCTTGAATGCACACTCGACGTGAACATATCCGGTAGAATTAGAAAATCGACGTCACCGCGCCGGAGAAGCTCATCGGGGCTATCGTCGACAGGCAGCAGTTCGAAGCTGACGGCGGGGGCTTCCCGTGAAATACGCTCCACAAGCTTTTCGAAAAACACGAGCGTGACGAAATCGGAAAGAATGATCCTGAAGAGGCGATCGGCTCGAGCTGGGTCAAACGGATCCGAAGAAATAATCGAGCACTGGATGTGCTGGAGAGCGTCGCGAACTGCGGGGGCAAATGCTGCCGCACGCGGGGTTAGAAATCTTTCGCGACCTCTTATCGTAAACAGTTCATCGCGGAAATAATCGCGCAGTCGGGCGACGGCCGCACTCATGGCGGGCTGACTCAGGTTAATCCTGCGTGCCGCCGCCGAGAGATTACGCTCCGTCAGGAGTGCGTCGAGCACAACGAGGAGATTTAGATCAAGTCCTTTGAAACGCATGTCATCAGCCATCCATGGGATGGATGCCTTTAACCGAAACAAACGACTTTAACAATTTAGCATTCTTGCAATCTTTTGTCGCAAAAAGTTTATGATGGATGACGTTAAGGTCCGACATATGAGCCGCGTGATCTGCCGAAGCGAGCAATCGTTCGTACTGTGCAGGTCAGAGATTGGCAGTTTGAAACGCCGGGCCGATGGCGCCGGTCTATCAACCAGCGTCTTCGGCGGCCCCGACCTAGCTAGGCGTGGAACCTAATAGGGTGCACCTTTCCAGTCCGAGGCGACTGATGGGCGGTTTGATCCTAAGCTGCCGTGAGGCCTGTGCCAATTGTATCGGCGAGCCAATGCAGCAGTCCGGCAGCGTTTTTGAGAGCTGTTGTAGGCTCGGCCTAAGCCCATTGGCGCAAGCCTATCTGAACGAAGCGCTTGGCCTTGCCGCTATCCGGTATGTGATCTGTGGTGCCTTCTCGTCCTGCTGTTCTTGTTTTGGAACGCCCTTATGGTGAGCCCATCCGGGACGTGGGGCACCGGGAGCACAAAGGTGCAGGCAGGCCGTCAATAGACCGTGGGCTGAGAGCCCGAGCTCGTTACATGGCCGCCCCTCGCGACTTTCCCGGATGCGCTGCGAGCGCGGATCAGTAGATGTCGTGTTGCCCGCCAGCTCCCGTCTTTGACCGAGCCAAGAAGGAGGAACGGGCATGCTTATCATCGGACTGGATATTCACCGCGCCTTCGCCGAAGCAGTGGCATGGGAGGAGGGCAGGCTCAGGCGACTCGGCCGCGTCGACATGCGGCGCGATCTGCTGGCGGCGTTCGCCGCGAAGCTGTCGCCGAACGATGTCGGGGTGATCGAGGCCACCGGCAACGCGACGTCCGCTGCAGCTGTGGTTGCGCCGCATGTGAAGAAGGTGGGGATCGCCAAGCCGAAACAGGTGTTTATCGTTGCCTATGCCAAGATCAAAACGACGATCGACGCCGACGTTCTTGCGCAGCTCTATGCCAGCGGCTTCTTGCCAGAAGTCTGGATTGCGGACGAGCCGACGCAGGCTCTGCGTCGACAGGTGACACGGCGCAATCAGATTGTCCGACAGAGATCTCGATTGAAGAGCGTCATCCAGTCGATCCTTCATAGCCACCTGATCCGTCCTGCCCGCATGCTGACCTGTGCGGCGCCAAGGGTCGGACCTGGTTAATCGAGCAGGTCGTACCGCAGGACGAGCGCCTCGCGATCGATGGGCATCTGCGCGAGTTCGACCGATTGGGCGAAGACCTCCAGGTCATCGAACGCGATCTTGTCCGCTCGGCTCTCGAGGATGAAGGCGTGAAGCGGCTGATGACCATTCCCGGCGTCGACATCACCGTCGCGCTGGCGATGAAGGGCGGCGATCGGCGACGTGTCGCGCTTCGACGATCCGCAGAAGCTCGTGACCTATCTCGGGTTGAACCCAAGCGTCCAGCAGTCCGGCCAGGTCCGGCCTACCATGGGCGGATCACCAAGCAGGGCCGTGGTCATGCGCGCGGCATGCTCGTCGAGGCGGCCTGGGCGGCCGCTCGTGCTCCCGGACCGTTGCGAGCCTTCTCCCTGCGGCGTGCGAGCCCGGCGCGGACAGCATGTCGCGGCCGTGGCAACCGCACGCAAACTCTCTGTCGTGATCTGTCATCTGTTGAGAAGGGCGAGAGTTACGCGTGGGCTCGACCCTCCCTGCATGCCAAGAAGCTTGCGCGATGTGGAACTCAAGGCCGGGAGCAAGGCTGTGCGCGGCCAAAAGGGAGCGCACGCCTACAACATAAAGAGCCACCGGGAAGAAGAGCGCCGCTGGGTGGAGCAGGCCGAGGGCGCCTATGCACGCCTCGTCGCCGGTTGGAACCCACGAGGTCCGAAGAGGGTAGGCACGGATGCCGCAAACGAGGCGCGACGATAGAAGCTGCGCGGCAGGGCTCTCATCTCGGACCCTGCTCTTCGCCACGCGGTCGTCCGTGCGCGACAGGAGAATAGCGCAGATTTATCAAAAAGGCTCTTGTCGATCACATCAGTGGTCTTGGGCGCTGTACGGCCGGGTGAAGACTTTGCAGGTGGCCCGGAAAGCGTTTGACCTGCAGCGAAGCAATTGTCGTCATTACGCGCTCGACCCGGGCGCCCAGCTTGGCATAAGGGCTACGTGGCCTCAGGAAGCGTCGTCGCCAATGCAGACCATGGACGAATTCCCAGCCGATGCCGAGATGCCGGTCGACCGTGCCTGTCGCCGTCCGGTGATGCGATGCCCCCGAGCGGATGAGTTCGCCCCGGATGCTCCCGGTCACGACGCACGGGTTCGGGTTCCAAGGCGCTCAGTTTTGTTCGCGCCCAATCGGTGTAGGACGCGGCAGAAATACGAGCGTGACGAAATCGGAAAGAATGATCCTGAAGCGGCGATTCGGTAGAGCCGGGTCAAACTATCCGACGAAATAAACGATCACTGGATGGGCGGGGGAGCGTCGCAAACTGGAGGGCAAGAGCTCCCGGACGCAGCGTTAAGTTTGAATACCTCCGCGGACATGGTCGCGAGCTTATCGCGCAAATAAATCGAGCAGCCGAGCGCCGGCCGCACTCATGACCGGCTGGGCTCGGTTAATCCTGCATGCCGCGCCCATGAGGTTACTTGTCCGGAGTGCGTCGAGCACAACGAGGAGATGTAGTTCACGATCTTTGAAAAGCGTGGTCAACCAT
>NZ_RZRK01000483.1:0-4729 GCF_003997835.1 Mesorhizobium sp. M7A.F.Ca.CA.004.12.1.1 | reverse complement strand
ATCTTCGATCTTGCCACCCCGCCGTCGCGTCATGCCGATGTGCTGAAGTCCTTGCCTGATGGCGCAGTGGCGCTGATCCAGAAGCCGATGGGCAGCAATCTTGCCGAGGCGACCGCGATCCTCGAGATCTGCCGTGCCCGGAAGCTGCACGCAGCGGTGAACTTCCAATTGCGCTTCGCGCCGATGATGCTGGCGCTCAAGGGTGCTATCGGCAAGGGCTGGCTCGGCGAGATCGTCGACTTCGACGCCTGGCTGGCGCTGGCGACACCATGGCAGCTTTGGGAATTCCTGCTCAAGGCGCCGCGCGTCGAGATCGCCATGCATTCGATCCACTATCTCGACCTGATCAGGCAATTGCTCGGCGACCCCAAGGGTGTGCACGCCAAGACGCTCGGCCATCCCAACCATGCCGTGGCGCAGACGCGCACCAGCGCCATTCTCGACTATGGCGACACCGTGCGCTGCGCGCTGTCGATCAACCACGACCATAAGTTCGGCCGCCGGCACCAGGCCTGCGAGTTCCGCATCTGCGGCACAGAAGGTGCCGCCTATCTCAAGCTGGGTCTCAACCTCGATTATCCCACAGGTGAGCCGGATGTGCTGGAGATTTACCCCAAGGGTGGAACGGACTGGGTCGCGGTGCCCTTGGCCGGCGAGTGGTTTCCAGACGCCTTCGTCGGCCGCATGGCCAATGTCCAGCGTTTTGCCACCGGAGAAGATGCTATGTTGATCAGTCCGGTCGAGGATGCCTGGAGCACGATGGCGCTGGTCGAGGCGGCGTATCAGTCGAGTGCGGCACCGGCGACGCCGATCGCGGAAAGACCCTGATGGAACAGATACAGTATTTCGAAGACTATGAGATTGGCGCGTCGCGCCTGACCAGCGGCCGCACCATCACCGAGACCGACTTCATCGTCCATGCCGGCCACACCGGCGATTTCTTCCCGCACCACATGGACGCCGAGTTCATGAAGACGACGCCATTCGGCCAGCGCATCGCGCACGGCACGCTGGTGTTCTCGGTCGGCATCGGGCTGACGGCAACCGTCATCAACCCTGTCGCCTTTTCCTACGGCTACGACCGGTTGCGCTTCATCAAGCCGGTGTTCATCGGCGACACGATCCGGACGCGCACCACAATTGCGGCCAGGGAAGACGACCCGAAGAGGCCGGGGTCGGGACGGGTGATCGAACGCTGCGAGGTGATCAACCAGCGCGGCGAAGTGGTGCTGGCGGCCGACCACATCTACATCGTCGAACGCAGGCCGACGCAGGGCTGAGACTTGGGAAAGTCCTAGAGCATTTCATTATCGTACCCGCCAACCCTGAGTTCTTTTCAGGATACCTTTCGAAACAGCCACGTGAATGATCCGCGCGAATGCGTTGGTGTAGAAGATCATCATGCCCATGGCAGCAGCAGGCGCGGTGTCGCCAGCGTCGTCCATGTTGAGCACTGCAACCGAGGCGAGCGCCGTGTGTGTTGTATAGATGAAGACCACCGCGGAAACCGTCGTCATGGCGTTGACGAAAAGATAGATCGAGATGTCAAGGATTGCCGGCAGACAGATCGGCACTGTCACCCGCGTGAACAGGCGATAGAAAGGCTGCTTCAGCGAGGCCGCGACCGGCTCGAACTCACGATCGATCTGCTTCAGCGCCGTCAGGGCCGTCAAATGACCGACCGTGTAAAAGTGCGTCACGGTGCAGACGACCAGGATCGCCATTGTGCCGTAGATCGCGTGCAGCGGATTGGCCGGATTGTTGAAGAAGAAAATATAGGCCAGGCCAAGCACAAGCCCCGGCACCGCCATCGGCAGCATGGCGAGGAAGTGGAAGGCTGCCCGTCCGGTCCTGAAGCCTTCGGTCTTTTCGACGATGTAAGCGCCGACGAAGACGATGACGGTTCCAAACACAGCGGTCAGCAACGAGAGCGTGATCGAGTTGTAGTAAGAAGCCCAGCCCCCGCCATCCATGCGACCGAACGCGAAATTCTTCAGGCTGAGACTGAGGTCGTAGGGCCAGAACTTGACCAGCGCGGCGTACTGGCAAATGCCGATGATGCCGGCGATGAACAACGCGACCAGGCTGCAATAAGCCAGACAGACCAGGTCGAAGCGGCGATTGGGTTTTGCCTCGTAAGGCACCGAGCGGGCCGACAGGAGCGAAACCTGCCTACGCTGGACCAGGCGGTCGACGACGAAGGCGGCGATGGCCGGGATCAGCAAGATGACCGAGACCACCGCCCCCATCTCGAAATTCTGCTGACCAATCACTTGCTTGTAGATATCGACGGCGAGCACGTTGAACTGGCCGCCGATGACCTTCGGCAAGCCGAAATCGGTGATGACGAGCGTAAACACGACAAACGCCGCGGAGATCAAACCGTAGCGCGCGCCCGGAATGGTAACGACCCAGAACGTCCGCCACTTGCTGGCGCGCA
This sequence comes from Mesorhizobium sp. M7A.F.Ca.CA.004.12.1.1, assembly GCF_003997835.1. Taxonomy (NCBI): domain Bacteria; kingdom Pseudomonadati; phylum Pseudomonadota; class Alphaproteobacteria; order Hyphomicrobiales; family Phyllobacteriaceae; genus Mesorhizobium; species Mesorhizobium sp. M7A.F.Ca.CA.004.12.1.1. The sequence goes on along the minus strand of NZ_RZRK01000483.1, from coordinate 2,289 downwards.
GCGAAGCGGCGGCTTCATATTGGCGCTGGTCGGAGATCGCCAGTGCCGTCGAGATAATGATCAGAGCATGGGGAAAGGTGAAGAATATCGAGCCGACGACAATCCCCAACGGACCGTAGATCGATATGCCGCCAAGCACGCTTTTCAACAGGCCCTGGTTGCCGAACAGATAGATGAGGGCGATGCCGGGCAGTAGCGACGGCACCAGGATGGGAGCCATGGCGATGAGCCTGAATAGGCCCTTGAAGCGCATCTTGCTTCGGTTCAAAGCGTAGGCGAAGCCGAAGGCTATGCCGACCGTGATGATGGTGCTGATCAGCGCGATCAGGAAGGAGTTCTGGATCGAGCGGAACAGCGTTGGCGTCGAGAAGTAGGTTGTGTAGTTGTCCAACCCAAGCTCGCGCGCGGGCCTCAGCATAATGCGCCGAAAGGTGTTCGAATCGACTTCCTGCCATTCGGTGCCGCGATGGAGTTGCGTGCCGATCAGGAAATAAGCGTCATCGGTGGTGCCGCGGACCTTGTATTTGACCGGGCTGCGGAAACTGAAATCCGGAAAGAAGCTGGTGGCCGGCAGCCGACCATCGGAACTGGTCGCAAGCTTTTCTAGCGGGACCGCGGCGAGTTTCTCGTTCAGAGCGGCGGCCGTCACTGGCTCGCCGAAATTGCCGAGCTTGTCGCTGACCTGGAATTCGAACGCGCCAAGATCGAAGCTGTAGGTCGAGAACGATTTCGACAGCATCACGTAGAGCGGGGCTGCCAGCGACAGGACCAGATAGAACGAGATGACGACCAGCAGGCCGCGCTTGATCAACTCGTCCTTGTCGAGCGACTGTCGAAGCGCCCGACCGGACGGCATCAGGATATCAGTTGCCGCCGCCATGGCGCTCTCCTTGCGGGAAGACAAGCAGTCGGTCGGCGGGCAGTTCCACCGTTAGCGCTCCGCCTTCGGCGAGGCCGAGACGCCGCGTGGCGTTGACCGAGAAATCGGCGATCAGAATCTCGTCTCCAAGCTCTCCGCCGCGCAGCCGGGTGCGCCAGAACGAACCCAGGAATTCCATTTCACCGACGGTCACTTCGATCAGGTTTTCCGAAGTCTTCACCACATCGGGTGCTCCAGGCGAGCGCGAACCCGGCCCGTGTGGAATCACGTCTTCCGGTCGAATGGCGGCGACGACTGCTTCGCCGTTCGCAAAGCTGTGCGGCGCGCATCTGAAAGCCTTCGTCCCGAAGCCTACCGAATCTGCTCCTACCGTCGCATCGAACTTGTTGGTCTCGCCGATGAAATCGGCGACGAACAGCGTCCTGGGATGGCGATAGATTTCAGTCGGGCTGCCGACCTGCTCGATGACGCCATGGTTCATGACTACAATGCGGTCGGCCAACGACAATGCTTCTTCCTGGTCGTGCGTAACCATGATCGTGGTGACGCCGAGCTTGCGCTGCAGCCCCTTGATCTCGTGGCGCAAGTGCACGCGCACCTTGGCGTCGAGCGCCGACAGCGGCTCGTCGAGCAGAAGCAGGCCGGGCGAGGTGGCGATGGCCCGGGCGAGCGCGATGCGCTGCTGCTGCCCGCCGGAAAGCTGCGCTGGGTATTTCTTCGCCTGATCGGGCAAGCCGACCAGCATGAGCAATTCCTTGACGCGGGCATCGATCTCGGCGCGCGGCCGTTTGGTGTTTTCCAGGCCAAAGGCGATGTTCCTTTCAATCGTCAGATTGGGAAACAGCGCGTAGGACTGAAACACGATGCCGTAGTCGCGTTTTGACGGCGGCAGCGTTGAGATATCCCTGCCCCCCTGGCGGACGACGCCTCTGGTCTGCAGGTCGAGGCCGGCGACGGCGCGCAGCAGCGTGGTCTTGCCGCAACCCGAAGGGCCGAGAAAGCAGATGAATTCGCCTTCGTTGATGTCGAGCGAGATGTCCTTCAGCGCATGGAACTCGCCGAAGGCCTTCCAGAGATGTTCGATCCGCAGGTAAGCCGTGTTGCCGGCAGCGGTCATGGGATGCACCTCGGCCAGCGTTGCCGATAGATCAGCGACGGGTTCGTGTCTCATTTTGACCATCCGGGAAGAGTTACGAGAAGGGCGCCGCTCTGACGGCGCCCTGTCGAAATGCTCTGCGTCTAGCTCTTGGGCTCAGACTTGGCGTCGTAGCGCTTCGTCCACTCGTCGAGAATGGCCTTGCGGTGGTTGGCCGCCCACTCGAAGTCATTGTCGATCATCTTGGACTCGATATCTGCGGGCAGGAATTCGACCGGCTTGGCGACATTCGGCATAGCCAGAACCGCATAAC
>NZ_RZRK01000482.1:0-4746 GCF_003997835.1 Mesorhizobium sp. M7A.F.Ca.CA.004.12.1.1 | reverse complement strand
AAACACGTCGGCTGCCGCCCGTTCTTCGAAAAACGCCCTGAGTTCGCCAAGCCTTGCCCGCTCCACGGTGATGCCCGCCGCCATGCCATGGCCGCCGCCCTTGACGATCAGACCGGCAACGGCCGCCTCGCGCACCAGCCGGCCGAGGTCGAAACCCGAGACCGAGCGGCCCGAACCGGTGCCGATGCCCACAGCATTGAACGCGATGGCGAAGGCGGGCCGCCGGGCATGATCCTTCAATCGCGAAGCGAGCAGGCCGACAATACCCGGATGCCAGCTGTTGGAGGCGGTGACGACGATAGCCGGGCCATTGCCGCCGGCGAGCTCTGCATCGGCCTCGACGCGCGCCGCCGCGAGCATCTCCTGCTCCATCAACTGCCGTTCCTGATTGAGCCGGTCGAGCGTCTCGGCAATGGTGCGCGCCTCGACCGGGTCGTCGGTCGCAAGCAGCCGGCTACCAAGTGCGGCATCGCCGATGCGTCCGCCGGCATTGATGCGCGGGCCGATCAGATAGGCCAGATGGAAAGTGCTGATCGGCTCGCCGATACGCGACACGCGTGCCAGTGCCGCCAACCCTTCATTCTTCTGCTGGCGCGCCATCTGCAGCCCCTTGACCACGAAGGCGCGGTTGACGCCGGTCAGCGGCACCACGTCACAGACTGTGGCCAATGCCACGATATCAAGCAGCGAAAGCAGGTCCGGCGGCGTAGCATCGGCCATGCGGCCGCGCAGGATCCTGGCCGTCTGCACAAGGGCGAGGAAGACCACGCCGGCGGCACAGAGATGGCCCTGCCCGGAAAGGTCGTCGTCGCGATTGGGATTGACGACGGCAATTGCCGCCGGCAAGGCACCGCCGACCTGGTGGTGGTCGAGCACCACGACATCGGCCCCAGCCTCGTTGGCGGCATCGATGGAAACGGCGCTGTTGGTGCCGCAATCGACAGTGACGATCAGTGTCGCGCCACGCGAAACAAGTTCGCGCATGGCATCCGGGTTGGGCCCATAGCCCTCGAAAATACGATCCGGAATGTAGATTTCCGACGGCACCGAGAAATGCGTGAGGAACCGCTTCAGCAAGGCCGACGAGGCGGCGCCGTCGACATCATAGTCGCCGAAGATCGCCACCTTTTCCTTGGCCATCACCGCGGCGGCGATGCGGGCCGCCGCCCTGTCCATGTCGGTCAGCGATGCCGGATCCGGCAGAAGATCGCGGATCGTCGGGTCGAGAAACCGCTCGGTCTGTTCGGCGGTAACACCACGGCCGGCAAGCACCCGCGCGACGATGTCGGGCACGCCATGGCCTTGCGCGATGGCGAGCGCAATCATGTCCTGGCGTTCTGTCAGCCGATGTTCCCAGGAAATCCCTGATACTGACTGCCTGACATCGAGGAAGAGGCGTTTTTCGCCGGTCATACGCTTTGCCAACTCATCGTTGGCCGCACGATAATGCATGTCGCCCATAAGTGGGCAGCGGTTTTGGGGCGACGACCTGCATTGGCAACAATTTTAAGCGCGTCGCGTTCACGCGACGCTCTATAGGCCAAAGGCAGGCAAAGCCAAGCGATTCACGGATGTGCGCCGTCCCGGAATAGGTCAAGAAAACTACGCTTTCCGCTTTTCAGCCTGGCGCCGAAGCCATTCGTCGGCCGCATCGCCCATCGTCTTTTCCACACCGTCCTTGAGCCAGGCCATGAAAGGCCGGTCAAACCTGAATGCATCGCCGCATTCCCGGATGAGAAAGCGACGCACATTCTGGGTGTTGCGATAGAACTTTGTGATGGCGGTGGCACGCGAAATCGGATCCGCATGCCAGTCGAACGGTTCCATCGTCAAATCCTTGCAGCCAGCATCGGATGCGCCCGAATGGCTAGCAATTGCAAGGTGGCTTCGCAAGCGAGCGTCAGAACTTATCCAGATCCTGATGGCGGGCCTTGATCTCGCGCACCGTCCGCGACGACGAGCGCAGCACGATCGTGTGGGTGGTGATGTAATTGTGGCCGAATTTGACGCCAGCCAGCATGTTGCCGTCGGTGACACCGGTGGCCGCGAACAGCACATCGCCGCGCGCCATGTCCTCCGTCCGATAGACCCGTTTCGGATTGGAAATACCCATCTTTGCCGCGCGAGCAACCTTTTCCGGCGTGTCGAGGATCAGCCTGCCTTGCATCTGGCCGCCGGTGCAGCGCAGCGCGGCAGCGGCCAGCACGCCCTCTGGTGCGCCGCCAGTGCCGAGATAGATGTCGATGCCGGTTTCTTCCGGATCCGTGGTGTGGATGACGCCGGCGACATCGCCATCGCCGATCAGCCGGATCGCGGCACCCGTGGCGCGCACGGCATCGATCAGCCTGGCATGACGTGGCCGGTCGAGAATGCAGGTGGTGATATCCGATATGGCCACGCCCTTCGCCCTGGCGAGGCTGGCGATGTTCTCAGCCGCCGAGGCGTCGATGTCGATGACGCCGTCCGCATAGCCCGGACCGATGGCGATCTTGTCCATGTAGACGTCGGGCGCAAACAGCAGGCTGCCCTTTTCGGCGATCGCGATGACCGCGAGTGCATTGGGCAGGTTCTTGGCGCAAATCGTCGTGCCTTCGAGCGGATCGAGCGCGATATCGACGGCCGGACCTTTGCCGGAGCCGACTTCCTCGCCGATGTAGAGCATCGGCGCCTCGTCGCGCTCGCCTTCGCCGATCACCACCGTGCCCTTGATGGCAAGCCGGTTGAGTTCCTGGCGCATGGCGTCGACTGCGACCTGGTCGGCCGCCTTTTCGTCGCCGCGCCCGCGCAGCCTGGCGGCCGCGACGGCGGCTCGTTCGGTGACGCGCACCAGTTCCATGGTGAGTATCCGGTCAAGGCCGGCGACGATGTTCTGGGCCACATTCATCTGGTGATTTCCTCGTTGGCAATGCGGCCTCCCGCCGGAGGCGGCCTGTTTTGTCAAACCAGCATGACAACGGCAAGACCTACCGAGGATTTTATCGAATACCCAACAATATCAATCGATTAAACCGCATCCTTAAACAAGACTGGCCCGATCGCCGTGCGCCGGGCCAGTCTCAAAACGGTAAAAATGGCGGCGTTCGCGGCCTAGAAAACCGCGAGGTATTTGAGCAGTGAAATGATGCCGATGATGATGACGATCACCTGAACTATCTGTCTCATCCGGCCATCGAGCGGCAGGCGTTGAACCAGATAGAGAACGAGGATGATGACGAGGAATGTGATCAGGATGCCGATCAATGCTGATGAAGCCATGGTGCCCTCCTTAAAAGTGATGTGCTGAAAACAAGCGAGTGGGCCGGAAGCCCGGCCCTATCGCGCTGCGGTCAATACCAGCGGCGGGAGGTATCGTTCGTCGATTGACCAATGGCGAAGCCGGCCAGAAAGCCGAGCAGGCCGATCACGCCGACCAAAGCTGTCGTCGTACCTGGATTTTCACGCGCGACCTCCGAAACAGCCTGAGCCTGGCTGCGCAGCTGTTGCGCCGTACGCGAAGCGCGGCTCGCGGCCGTGTCGTACAACTCGGACGCCTGTTCGCCGGCGTCGTCGAGCATCTCCGCGCCCCGCGCCGAAATGCTCTTGTTGATCCTGGTGATCTCCTTGCGCAAATCGGCAATCTGCTTTTCCAGCGTCTTCTGGATGTCGTCGATATTAGGGGTGTCGGACTTGTTGGTATCGGCCATGAAGCGGTTCCTCTGGTTGCTGACCAAGAGAACGGCGACGACACCAATTCGTTCCCGCGTGGCGGCTGTCCCCACCAGACCAGACCTCAATGCCTGCGGGATTCCTGTCCCGCAGGGCCTATCGGGCGAAAGCTACCCTGCCCGCTCGATGCGGATGACCTGCGGCTTGTCGGTCAGATGGCCATCCTTGGTGATGCCATCGACGGCCTTGCGCACAGCAGCCTCCGTCGTCTCGTGGGTGACGAGGATCACCGTCTTCTGTGCCGCCGCCTCGCCATTGACCGCGTGCTGGACGATCGATTCCAATGAAATGTCATTATCGGCCATGCGCTTGGCGATTGCCGCGAAGACGCCGATGCGGTCATGCACGGTCAACCGGATGAAATAGCCGCCGGCATGGCTGCGCATCTGCGCCTTCTTGTAGGGTTTCAGCTCCTTCGCCGGCCGTCCAAAGACCGGACCATGCTGGAAGCCTGGCCGGCTCTTGGCGATGTCGGCGATGTCGCCAATGACGGCCGAGGCGGTGGCGTTGCCGCCGGCACCGGGGCCTGACAGCAGCAGTTCGCCCAGAATGTCGGTCTCGATCGCCACCGCATTGGTGACGCCATGCACCTGCGCGATGACCGATGCCGTCGGCACCATCGTCGGATGCACGCGCTGCTCGATGCCGCTCTCGGTGCGCTGGGCGACACCCAGCAGCTTGATCCGGTAGCCAAGATCGGCGGCCGCGCGGATGTCGGCCTGGGTGATGTTGGAGATACCTTCCATATAGATGTCGTTGGCGGCGATCCTGGTGCCAAAGGCAAGGCTGGTCAGGATCGACAGCTTGTGCGCGGTGTCGTGGCCCTCGATGTCGAACGTCGGATCGGCTTCGGCATAGCCCAGCCGCTGCGCGTCCTTCAGGCAAGCATCGAACGAGATGCCCTCGGCCTCCATGCGCGTCAGGATGTAGTTGCAGGTGCCGTTGAGGATGCCGAACACGCGCGTAACCGAATTGCCGGCCATCGCCTCGCGCATGGTCTTGATGACGGGAATGCCGCCCGCCACCGCCGCCTCATAGTTG
>NZ_RZRK01000481.1:0-4753 GCF_003997835.1 Mesorhizobium sp. M7A.F.Ca.CA.004.12.1.1 | reverse complement strand
CCATTGGCCTCGACATGGCGCGCCACGGCGGCGATGAAACAGGCGATGCCGCCCTTCATGTCGACGGCGCCGCGGCCATACATCTCGCCATTGGCGATCTCGGCGGCGAAAGGCGGATGCGTCCAGGCGGCTTCGTCGCCGACAGGCACCACGTCAGTGTGTCCGGCGAACATCAGATGCGGGCCATTGCCGGAGCGCCTTGCATATAGGTTTTCGATATCGGGCGTGCCGTCTTCGGAAAACACCGGCCGATCGACCAGGAAGCCGAGCGGTTTGAGCATCGTCTCCAGCGCGGTCAGCGCGCCGCCCTCAGCGGGCGTCACCGAAGCGCAACGGATAAGGGCGGCGAGGTTTTCGGCGGGATCGGTCGGCAGCGTCATGGCAAAAGCGATAGTCGAAAGCGCAGGGCCTGTCACGGCCAGACATAGGGGCCAGCGTCATGGCTGGCGATGCCGCCAATATTATGGTTTTCATGTCGTATAGCTCCGACCCGGCGCGGCGACAGGATGGCAGACAAGGACAGAAGGATCGTCATAGCCGGTGCCGGCAGCATCGGCTGCTATGCCGGCGGCTGCCTGGCGTTGGCCAACCGAGAGGTCATTCTGCTGGCTCGGCCGCGCATCGAGGCAGCGCTACGGCAGGGTGGATTGCGGGTCAGCGACCTCCAGGGCCGCGATCGCTCGATCAAGCCCGAGGCGCTTGTCGTCACCGTCGATCCGGCCGCCGCTTTGCCGCTGGCGGACGTGATCCTGGTCACGGTCAAGAGCGGCGCCACCCAGGATATGGCGGATCTTATCAAAGCCCATGCCCGGCCCAACGCCGTGGTGATCAGCCTGCAAAACGGTGTCGACAATGCCGACAGGCTGCGTGCTGGAGTTGCCGGACGTACGGTGCTGGCCGGCATGGTGCCGTTCAATGTGGTGCAGTCGCCGGACGGCGAACTGCCGCTGCGCGTGCACCGCGCTAGCGACGGCATGGTGATGGTCGAGGACGGCACCGCCGGCCTGGTCGGCCTGCTTGGCGTCGAAGGGTTTGCGGTCGAAACCCATGGCGACATAAAAGCCGTGCTGTGGGGCAAGCTGCTGATGAATTTGAACAACGCGCTGGTGGCGCTTTCCGGCCTGCCGCTGGCAACCGAACTGGCCGACCGGCGCTGGCGGCTGATCCTGGCCAGCCAGATCGACGAGGCCCTGAGAGCGATGAGAGCGTCCGGCATCGAGCCGGCGCGGATCGCCGGCCTGCGGCCGGCGTTGCTGCCGAAGGTGCTCAGGCTGCCGGACTGGCTGTTCAAGCTGCTGGCGCGGCGCTTGCTGGCGATCGACCTGCAGGCGCGCTCGTCTATGTGGGACGATCTGCAGCGCGGCCGGCCGACGGAGATCGACGACTTGCAGGGCGCCATCCTGCGGCTGGCGGAAAAAGCCGGCACGCCCCTGCCGACGGTCCAGCGGATCACCGCTTTGGTGCGCGCAGCGGAAGCGGAGCGGCTTGGCTCGCCGGGCCTGGCGCCGGAGCAGGTTGTTGCACCGGCCGGCCGTCGATCAACGTGATCTTCTGCCAGATTTTCCGCGACAGGTTGGATGCCAGGTTCTCGATGTCGTTGACGCCGTCGATGACCACGTCGTCATTGACCGACTGCGCGAAGAGCGCTGCGATCTTGCCGGTGATCGACAGCATTTCGGAGCAATAGTCGAGGTAACGCGCCAGGTCGGCGGCATTGGTGATACGGGCCGGCGAGTGCGCCGTCGGCTTGAAATCGGCCGAAAGGGCTGCCGGATCCTTGGTCAGCTGGTGCATGTCGATGACATGGATCAGCGAACGCAGGCCGTGCAGCTGGCGAAACACCCTTTTGCGCTTGATGCGCTCCTCGGTGCGGATCAGAGCAAGCAAGCCCAACACAGCCAGTATGACGGTGTTGATCGAAGCCTCTATGCCTTGCACCGACTGCAGGGCATCGTGGGTTCCCGAAATGCGGTCGATCGGCAAGATGGTACCGACGAACAGGAACACCAGCACACCCGTGACGAAGGCGGCGACGATGAGCCCGCGCAGCCACCAGATCGGTGCTTCGAGCACCTTGGCCGCCTTGGCCAGATCGCGCGACAGCGAGACCAGTTCGGCGGCGACGCCACGCAATCCCGCTTCAGGGAAACGGTCGGCGATCCGCTCTTCCAGCCGCTCGGCGGTTTCGACGATCAGTTTCGGATCAAGCGTGCGGTAGCGCATGTCCGATCGGCCCTCAGGATTGTTCCGGCTCGTTGGTGCGCCGGCCATAGCGGTTGGGTCCAGGCTGCCCTGGAAACAGGCACAACACAAGGAAGGCGACGATCGAGACCACCGGCACGAACAGGATCAGCGCGGCAATGCCCGGCTTGTCCAAATCGTGCAGCCGCTTCACCGCCAGGGCGATGTTCGACCACAGCGAGGCGATGAAGGCGACGAAGAAGATGAACGACCACATGTTGCTCTCGGCCGAACCTTCCGGCACCAGCGTGAAGCGGTAGAGCGGGAAGGCCTGGATGATGGCGACGAGCAACCCGCCAAGAAAATAGGCCGCGCGACTGACGCGGCCCGAGGTTTTGAAGAAAAGCCAGGTGAGATCTGATCTGTCAGGCAAGCGGGTCCGGTCCATATTGATTGGCGCCTCTGGCGCCTTCGAGAATGCCGCATTCCACCAGAAACCAGATCGGGCCGATGAGCGGCACCAGCATGATTAGGCTCCACCAGCCCGACTTGCCGCGATCATGCCAGCGCTTGGCGTAGACTGCGAGCGCGAAATAGATCGAGACCAGAGCGATGAGAATGCCGATGATGCCGATCTGGGCGCCACTGGCGGTGGTGAGACGTGTACCGAGGATCGCATCGAGAATGAAGGCAACGATACCAATGACGATGAAAACGCCAATCGCGGCCCAGAACTTGCCACGGTTGATGCGACCATCAAAACTTGTGAGCAGATACTTCCAGTCCATGTCACCCCTCCATCTTGAACCAGCGCGACCGATTGTCGCGCCGGCGGAAGGTGCGCTCGCTTTGCGCAAAGATCAATCGCGCAGCAATTCGTTGATCGAGGTTTTGGAGCGGGTCTTGGCGTCGACACGCTTGACGATGACGGCGCAGTAAAGGTTGGGACCCGGCTCGCCGTTCGGAAAGGGCTTGCCCGGCATCGTTCCGGCGACGACGACGGAATTGGGCGGCACTTCGCCATAGAAGATCTCGCCGGTGGCGCGGTCGACGATCTTGGTCGACTGGCCGATGAAGACGCCCATGCCGAGCACCGAGCCTTCGCGCACGATGCAGCCCTCGACCACCTCCGAACGCGCGCCGATAAAACAATTGTCCTCGATGATGGTCGGGCCGGCCTGCATCGGCTCCAGCACGCCGCCGATGCCGACGCCGCCGGACAGATGCACGTTCTTACCGATCTGGGCGCAGGAGCCGACCGAGGCCCAGGTGTCGACCATGGTGCCGCTGTCGACATACGCGCCGACATTGACGAAGGACGGCATCAGCACGGCGCCCGGTGCGACATAGGCCGAACGGCGCACGACCGACGACGGCACGGCTCGGAAGCCCGCCTTTTCGAAATCGACGGCACTCCAGCCGTCGAACTTCGACGGCACCTTGTCCCACCACACCGCCTCGCCGGGTCCCCCCTTGATGATCTCCATCGGGTTGAGCCGGAACGACAACAGCACGGCCTTCTTCAGCCACTGGTTGACATGCCACTTGCCGTCGGCCTGCCGCTCGGCGACGCGGACGGCGCCGCGGTCGAGCAGATCGAGCGCCGACTGGATGGCGTCGCGCGTTTCGCCGCGCGTTGCCGTCGAAATCGCGTCGCGTTCCTCGAAGGCCTTCTCGATGGTCTTTTCGAGGCTCGCCAGATCGGGCTTCGACATGAATTCGCTCCATTACCAAGCTGTTAAGGGGCAACGCCTTAACCTGTTTTGAAAGTCGCGCGGACCCCTTGGCAGGCTTTGCCTGCCTGGATCTTCGCATGTAGCAGGTTCTTGTCACAAAACCGCAGGACACTTTTGCGGAACCTGCTTATGTGAAGCCTTGGTGAGGGTCAATCGCGGCTGCGTCATGGGGCGGCGCAAGTGAAGAATTTGGACGGGTAGAGCATATGACACCTATGGAAAAGGCGGGCTGGACGCCACTGCCGCATTCGGACGAGGATCTGGAGCGGTCGAAGAGTGTGCCGGATACGCCGCAGACGCGTGCCGAAACCTACCGGCTCGCCTGGAACGATCCCGACTTCATGACGCGGCGCGAGTTGCGCGCGGTCCGGCTGCAGCTTGAACTCCTGAAACCGGAAATGATCCTGGCCGAACGCGGCATCCGTTCGACGGTGATCCTGTTCGGCGGCGCGCGCCTGCCGGAACCCGGCGGCGAGGCCTGGGCGGCCAAGAACGAGACGCAGAAGAAGACCCCCGAGAAAAACAGAAAATACTAGGAGGAGGCGCGGAAATCCGCCCGCCTCTGCTCGCAGCAGTCGGCTACCTCCTATTACCGCGAATATGTCGTGGTGACCGGTGGCGGGCCCGGCGTGATGGAAGCGGGAAACCGCGGCGCCGACGATGTCGGCGCGCCGTCGATCGGCCTCAACATCGTCCTGCCGCACGAGCAGGCGCCGAACATCTATGTGACGCCGGAGCTCTGCTTCAACTTCCATTATTTTGCTATCCGCAAGATGCATTTCGTCATGCGCGCCAAGGCGGTCGCGGTGTTTCCGGGCGGCTTCGGCACGATGGAT
>NZ_RZRK01000480.1:0-4818 GCF_003997835.1 Mesorhizobium sp. M7A.F.Ca.CA.004.12.1.1 | reverse complement strand
GAGCCCAGCTGTTCGTAGTCGTAGCGGGTATCGCCAACATCGCCGATGACGCCGACCGGCAGATTGCCGATCCGCCAGCGCTTGCGGATACGGGCGTTGAGCACCGAGGCTTCATAGCGCGGATTGGCGCCGATGATCAGCACCGCATCGGCCTGCTCGATTCCTTCGATGGTCGGGTTGAAGATGTAGCTCGCCCGGCCGAGCGCCGGGTCGAGTGCGGCGCCGTCCTGGCGGCAATCGGTATTCTTCGAGCCGAGCGAAGCCATCAGCAGCTTGAGCGCATAGGTTTCCTCGACGGCGGCGAGATCGCCCGCGATAGCGCCGATCTTTTCGGGCGCCGTCTTCGATACCGCGTCCTTGATCGCGGCGAAGGCCTCGGCCCAGCTGGCGGCAACCAACCTGCCGTCCTTGCGCACATAGGGGCGGTCGAGACGCTGCGTGCGCAGGCCGTCCCAGATAAATCGGGTCTTGTCGGAGATCCACTCCTCGTTCACCGCCTCGTTGACGCGCGGCAGGATGCGCATCACTTCGCGGCCCCGGCTATCGACACGGATCGCCGAGCCGACCGCATCCATCACATCGATGGATTCGGTCTTGGTCAGCTCCCACGGCCGCGCCTGGAAGGCGAATGGCTTCGAGGTCAGCGCGCCGACCGGGCAAAGGTCGATGACATTGCCCTGCAGCTCCGACGTCATCGCCTGTTCGAGATAGGTGGTGATCTCGGCATCCTCGCCGCGGCCGATCAGGCCCAGTTCGGAAATGCCGGCGACTTCGGTGGTGAAGCGGACGCAGCGCGTGCAGTGGATGCAGCGGTTCATCACCGTCTTCACCAGCGGCCCGATGTATTTGTCTTCGACCGCGCGCTTGTTCTCGTGATAGCGCGAGGAATCGACGCCGAAGGCCATCGCCTGGTCCTGCAGGTCGCATTCGCCGCCCTGGTCGCAGATCGGGCAATCCAGCGGATGGTTGATCAGCAGGAACTCCATCACGCCTTCCCTGGCCTTCTTGACCATCGGCGTGTTGGTGAAGATTTCCGGCGCCTCGCCATTCGGCCCGGGACGCAGGTCGCGCACGTTCATGGCGCAGGAGGCCTGCGGCTTGGGCGGCCCGCCCTTCACCTCGATCAGGCACATGCGGCAATTGCCGGCGATCGAGAGCCGCTCATGGAAGCAGAAGCGCGGCACTTCCGCGCCAGCGTCTTCCGCCGCCTGCAGCAGCGTGTAGTGGTCGGGTACAGTGATCTCTTTCCCGTCGACCTTGAGCTTTGCCATTCGCCTCAAACCCCTGCGGAGTTCCCGCAATCTCTTTGTCCGGACGCGGTCGAGACCACGTCAGGCATTTCATTCACTTGACGGCGAGCGCCGCCGCTTGGGCTGTCCAATCGTCGCGGCCGATACGGCCGCCGAGCGACAGATAATCCTCGACCCAGGCAACCTCTTGCGGCGTCCATGCCGCGATCTGGGCATAGGTCCAGATACCGAGGCCGTTGAGAACCTTTTCCAGCTTCGGCCCGATGCCCGAGATGGCCTTGAGATCCGCCGGTTTGGCCGGTTTCTCCATGGCGTTGGGCTGCCTGAAATCCTCGGGCATCAGCGCATCGCCGGCGCCGCTTGTCGCCGGAGCGGCGTTGGCGGCCGGCACGGCAGTGGCGGCTTCCTTGGCGGCAATATCGGTGACCTCCCGGGCGAAGGACTGCGCCTCGGCGATCATGCTTTTCGCCGTCGCCCGCGCCTTCGTGGAGGAAGAGTTCGGATCGTCGAACTGCGCGACGCGCGCCTCGAAATCATCGACGATCGGCTGCAGCAGCCGCTGCGAGGCTTCTGCCGCGCCTGAAAGCGCGCCCAGCCAGACGCCGAAAGCATGATTGGCGAGCCCGAGGCCAAGCGCCGACATCGCCGCCGCACCCGCCACAGGATGCACGAAAAGGTTGACGGCGCTGGCCATCTCCTTCGGCATCATCCTGGTCAAGTCCTGGTTCATCTTCTCGATCTGGTCCAAATTGGGCATCAGCGGGTTCGAATACGGCGCCATAGAGTTCTCCTGGTCGTTTCTTCGTTCGCCCCGCCCTTCGCTGCGGACTTTCGCCCGCGTAAACTTTCTTCTATTCCGCCGCCACCATCACAGGCTCGGCCCGGTGCGCATTGCGCGAAAACTCGTCGATGCGCCGCTCCACTTCGCCGCGAAAATGCCGCATCAGGCCCTGGATCGGCCAGGCCGCCGCGTCGCCAAGCGCGCAGATCGTATGGCCTTCGATCTGCTTGGTGACGTCGAGCAGCATATCGATCTCGCGCTTCTGCGCCTCGCCGCGCACCAGCCGTTCCATCACCCGCCACATCCAGCCGGTGCCTTCGCGGCATGGCGTGCACTGGCCGCAGCTCTCGTGCTTGTAGAAGTAGGAAAGCCGCGCGATCGCCTTCACGACATCGGTCGACTTGTCCATGACGATGACAGCCGCGGTTCCAAGGCCGGATTTGAGGTCGCGCAGCGCGTCGAAATCCATCGGCGTGTCGATGATCTGCTCGGCCGGCACCAGCGGCACCGAGGCGCCGCCCGGTATGACCGCCAAAAGATTGTCCCAGCCGCCGCGAATGCCGCCGCAATGCGTCTCGATGAGCTCGCGGAACGGAATCGACATCGCCTCTTCGACCGTGCACGGATTGTTGACGTGGCCGGAGATGCAAAACAGCTTGGTGCCGACATTGTTGGGCCGGCCGAAGGACGAGAACCAGGCCGCTCCTCGGCGCAGGATGGTCGGCGCAACCGCGATCGATTCGACATTGTTGACCGTGGTCGGGCAGCCATAGAGGCCGACATTGGCCGGGAATGGCGGCTTCAGCCGCGGCTGGCCCTTCTTGCCTTCGAGGCTTTCGAGGAGTGCAGTCTCCTCGCCGCAGATATAGGCGCCGGCGCCGTGGTGCATGTAGATGTCGAAATCATAGCCGGAGGTGTTGTTCTTGCCGATCAGCTTGGCCTCATAGGCTTCCTCGATCGCGCGCTGGAGCGCCTCGCGCTCGCGGATGAACTCGCCGCGCACATAGATGTAGGCGGCAATCGCGCCCATGGCGAAGCCGGCAAGCAGCGCGCCCTCGACCAGCGTGTGCGGGTCGTTGCGCAGAATGTCGCGGTCCTTGCAGGTGCCGGGCTCGGATTCGTCGGCGTTGATGACGAGATAGCTCGGCCGGCCATCGCTCTGCTTGGGCATGAACGACCATTTGAGACCGGTCGGGAAGCCGGCGCCGCCGCGGCCGCGCAGGCCCGACGCCTTCATCTCGTTGACGATCCATTCGCGCCCCTTGGCAACGATGCCGGGCGTGTTGTCCCAGGCGCCGCGCGCCATCGCGCCGGCCAGCGACTTGTCGAACAGGCCGTAAATATTGGTGAAGATGCGGTCTTTGTCCTGAAGCATTTTTCGTCCCTCAGACCGGCTTCTTGCCGAAGACGCGGATGTATTCGGCGACGCCACCCTTGGCGAGCGCCTTGGCCTGCTTGACCCAGTCGTCGCGATCGATGCGGCCCTGGAAAGAGAGATAGCCATCCACCCACTCGCGTTCGGCCTTCTTCCACGACGCGACCTGCGCGAAGGTGAAAATGCCGAGCGTATGCAGGATGCCCTCGATCTTGGGGCCGACGCCGGAGATCAGCTTGAGGTCGTCGACCTGTGCCGGTTTATCGATTCCGGCCGGACGGTTTTTGTCCCCGAGCGACGGTTTGGCCGGCTTGGCCGCCGGCACCTTGACCTCCGGCGCCTTGAAGGCGGATGCCGGCTCGGCCTTGGTTATCGGACCGCTGCGCTGCTTGGAAACCTGCTCGACCTTGGAGTCCGCCTTGTTGGCGTTGGCGGCCGAATGCAGCGGCGCGGCAACGCTCGCCGCCTTTTCAACCGCCGGCGCGACCTTGGTTTTTGAAGGCGTCTTCAATGCCGGGCTGGTTTCAGGGGCGTCGGTCTTCGGCTTGCTGGTGTTGGACGGTGCGACAGGGGCCGCGGCCGGCCCCGGCACAGGCGCCGCGATGATCGCGTCGGGCGCCGCCCTGGCGGCCTTGGCGGCCTCCCTGGCCTCCCTTTCGCGGGTCGACTTGAGGATCGCCTTTTCGCTCTTCAGCGTGGTGAGGCCGGAGGCCGGCTCGGAGCCGGTGCGGCCGTTCTGCGGCCCCGGTTCCACCGAAGCACCCTTGCCGGCGTCATAGAGATCAATGATTTCAGCCAGGCGTTCCGGCGTCAGATCCTCGAACGTGTCCTTGAAGATCATGACCATCGGCGCGTTGACGCAGGCGCCAAGGCATTCGACCTCTTCCCAGGACAAGGTGCCCTTGTCGTTGGCGTGGAACTGGTCGTGATGGATTTTGGAGCGGCACACATCCATCAGCGCTTCCGAACCGCGCAGCATGCAGGGCGTGGTGCCGCAGACCTGGATATGCGCACGCGTGCCGACCGGATTCAACTGGTACTGCGTGTAGAAGGTCGCGACTTCGAGCCCGCGGATACGCGGCATGCCGAGCATGTCGGAAATCGTCTCGATGGCCGCCTTCGTCACCCAGCCTTCCTGCTCCTGCGCTATCATCAGCAAGGGAATGATGGCCGACTGCTCACGGCCCTTCGGGTACTTCTTGATCCATTGCTTCGCCGCAGCCGCGTTCGCCCGGTTGAAGGCGAAGGATGCTGGCTGGACGCTGGCTTCTGCGAGACGGCGTACTGACATTTAGCGATCGACCTCACCAAACACGATGTCGAGGGAGCCGAGAACGGCGGTGACGTCGGCCAGCATGTGGCCGCGGCAGAGGGAATCCATCGCCTGCAGATTCGCGACACCCCGCGCGCGC
>NZ_RZRK01000047.1:0-15165 GCF_003997835.1 Mesorhizobium sp. M7A.F.Ca.CA.004.12.1.1 | reverse complement strand
GCGAGATGATGCGGTCGGCCCAACCGCCGAAATAGCCTGCGATCAGGCCTAGCGTCGAGCCGACCAGGCACGCAGCGACGGCTGCGGAAAAGGCGACGATGAAGGCGATGCGGCCGCCAAAGATCAGCCTCGACAACAGATCGCGGCCGAGGCTGTCGGTGCCGAGCCAATAGCCGGGTTCGGCTCCATTCATCCAGAATGGCGGCAACCGCTCCAGCATCAGATCCTGCGCCAGCGGATCCTGCGGCGCGACCAGCGGCGCGAAGATTGCCGCCAGAAGCGCCAGCAGCAGCCAGCCGCCGGCCAGCCACAGGCGTGGCGACACACCTCGCCTTCGAGCACGGCCCTCATCCATGGCGCAGCCTCGGATTGAGCAGCGCATACATCATGTCGACGCTGAGATTGATCAGCACGAACAGCAGCGCGAAGACCAGCACGATGCCCTGGATCAGCGGCAGGTCGCGGTTGATGACGGCGTCGATCGCCATATTGCCGAGGCCCTCATAGGAGAACAGCCGTTCGACGATGACGGTGCCGCCGATCAGGAAGGTGAACTGCACGCCGACCAGTGTCAGCGTCGGCAAAGCGGCATTCTTCAAGGCCTCGCGCAGGATGACCTGCGTTTCCGAAAAACCCTTCACCCGTGCCAGCACGACGTAGTCGAGGTCGAGCACTTCCTTCAGCGACTGTTTCAGCAGCTGCGAGATGATTGCTGCCAGCGGCAGCGCCAGCGCCACGGCCGGCATCAGCATGTGCTTCAGCAGATCCCAGGTGAGGTCGAGGCGCAGGCGCAACAGGCTCTCGAACAGATAGAACTGGGTGACGAAGGGCAGGTCCAGTTGCGGCGACACCCGCCCGGAAATGTCGAAGATCGGCACCAGCACGCCGAACAACAGGATCAGCACCAGGCCCCACAGGAAATCGGGAATCGAAAGCGCCGCGCCGCTGGCGATGTCGATGCCGACCTCGACCGCCGTGCCGCGTTCGCGCGCGCCGATGATCGCCGTCGTGCCGCCGATCGCCACCGCCATCACAAGCGCGACGATGGCGAGTTCCAGCGTCGCCGGCAGCCGGTTGAAGACGAGACCCAGCACATCCTGCCGCAGCGAAATCGAAGTGCCGAAATCGCCCCGGGCCACGCCCGACAGCCAGATGAAGAATTGCTGGACGATGGTCTTGTCGAGGCCGTAGAGCGCGCGCAGCCGGGCAATGTCGGCATCCGTCGCGCCGGGCGGCAGCATCATGGCGATCGGATCGCCGGGTGCGACGCGGATCACGACAAAGACGACGACGGCCACGCCGAACAGCGTGATCAGCATCGTCAGAAGGCGGATCAGGAATCGTTGCAGGAGCATGTAAATCTTTGCAGGAGCTCGTTGGCTCGTATGCCGGATAGAAATGCGCGCCGTCGCTATGGACGGCGCGCGGCAATTCCAGGCCGATGTCAGGCCGGGGTCATCAGGGCCGGCAGCAGCGCGCCGGACACATGCTGCACCACATTGACGCCCTTGGCATGCACGATCGGCTGCGCATACTGGATCAGCGGCAGCACATAGGCCTGCTCGGCGATGTATTTGTCGACAGCCTTCCAGCCGGCGATGCGCTTGGCCTCGTCCTTTTCGCCCCACAGCGGGTTGATCATGTCGATCAAATCCTGGCTGTCCCACACCGAATGCGGGCTCGGGCCGTACATGGCAAAGCCGGTCGAGGTGGTCGGATCGCCGATGGCATTGCCCCAATTGTAGAAGGCGGACGGCGCCAGCTTGTCGGCGGCGCGCAGTTCGTAGTGCTTGGCGATCTCGTAGACTTCGATCGTCGCCTCGATGCCGACCTTGCGCCACATGCCGACGATCGCCTGGATCATCTCATAGTCCTTGGGCTTGAAGCCCTTGGTCGTCTGGATGGTGAACTTGACCGGCTTTTCCGGCGAATAGCCGGAAGCGGCGAGCAATTCCTTGGCCTTTTCCGGATTGTGCTCGACCTTGATCGACGCGTCGTAGGATGCGTATTCCGGCGTTTCCAGCGTATCGATCGGCTGGCCGTAGCCGCGCAGCAGGCGATCGACCAGAAGTTTCTTGTCGACGGCCATCACGGCGGCCTGGCGGACGTTCTTGTCCAGCATCGCCTCGATGTCGTTGAAGAAGATCATGCCGATGTCGGAAACGTTCTTGCACGAGCCGGCCAGCCCGTCCTTGGCGATCAGCCGGTCATACTCCTCATAGGGAATTTCGAGCGTCACTTGCGAGGAGCCGGATTCGATCTCGGCGACGCGGCTTGCCGCGTCGGCGACGAACTTGATCGTCACATTCTCGAAGGCCGGCTTGCCGCCCCAATAGTTCGGATTGGCCTTGAGCCGCAGGAAGGCGTTGCGCTCGAACTTTTCCACCATGTAGGGGCCGGTGCCGATCGGCGCCTTCTCGAAACCTTCGGCGCCGACCTTCTCGTAGTAGGCCTTCGGCATGATGTAGCCGGTCAGGAACGACATCCATTTGAAATAGACCGGGTCGAACTGCACGACGTCGCCCGTGATTTTGTTGCCGTCGATCTTGAAGTTGTTGACGTTCTTCCAGACGAACTGGATCGGGTTGCCCGTCTTCTCGTCGCCTGCCCGCTGCAGCGACCAGACGACGTCCTCGGCCGTGAACGGCGAGCCGTCATGCCAGGTCACGCCTTCGCGCACCGTCATCATGATCTTGGTGCGGTCGTCGTTCCAGCCCCATTCGGTGAGCAGGCCAGGCGCGAAGGACAAATCGGGCTTCTGCGGGATGAATTGGTCGAACACCGACTGGTAAAGCCCCTGGATGGTCGGGTTGACGGCCGACGGGCCGGTGGTCGGATCCCAGGATGGCAAGTTGACGTTGTAGGCGATGGTCAGTTCGCCGGCCGCTGCCTTGGCGATCTGCGGCAGGCCGACGGCGGCCGCCCCGAGTGCCGCGGCGCTGTATCCCAGCAATTCACGTCTGTTGATTGTCATGGTCGTTCCCCTTGTTGGTTTTGTTTCTGCGCGGCGTCTTCAGGTCATTGGTTCAGGCTTCTCGGGCAGCAGCGCCTTGCCCCTCGTAGCCTCAAGGAAATCCTCGGCTCCTACCTCCCGCCAAGCTGTTGCGCGAGCATGAAGCCCGACGCCGCACCGGTGCCGGCGCCCGGCCATGTCGCGGCCCCGGTGAGGTGCAGATTGGCCACCGGCGTGTTCCATCCGGCATAGCCGCGCGCCGGGCGGAACAGGAAATTCTGCGCCAGATGATGGCTGCCGCAGACCTGGTCGCCACCGACGAGATTCGGGTTCTCGCGCTCGAGATCGATGGGCGAAAACACGGCCCGGCCGAGGATCTGGTTTCGCAGGCCGGGCGCATAGGTCTCGATGATGTCGAGGACACGCTCGGCGTAGGCTTCCTTCACCTTGTCCCAATGGTCCGGTGCGATCTTGCCGGCGGCATCGCCCAGGATTTCGGCGGGCAGCATGCGCACCTGCACCCACAGCACATGCTTTCCCTGAGGCGCCCGCGATGGGTCGATCGCCGTCGGCTGGCCGACGACCAGCACCGGTTCGTCCGGCAGCATGCCCGCCATCGCATGCTGATAGGTGCGCGACATGGCGTCGAGCGAGGGCGACAGATGCACATAGGCGAACTGCCGAAGCTCCGCTCCGGCACGCCAGTCGGGCAGATCGTCCAGCGCCAGATGGATCATCATCGTGCCCGGTGCGTGGCGGAACTTTTGCATCGCCGAGTCGAAGCCGGCGTCGCCGGAACCATTGGGCAGCAGCTTGCCAGTCAGCGCCTTGGGCGCAACGCCGGCAATGACTGCCCTTGTGGCGGTATGGGTCTCACCGGAAGCAAGCCGCACGCCGGTCGCCCTGCCGGCGGAAACCGTGATCTCGGCCACTCCGGCGCCGGTGACGATCTTGCCTCCAGCAGATGTGACCATGCCCGACAGCGCCTTAATGATGGTGTCGGCGCCGCCTTTGCCCAGCACCATGCCGAAACTCTGGTTGGCCATCGATTCCAGATAGGGGAAGACGGCACCGCCGGCGATGTCGGGCGCGAAGTCGAGATGCATGCCCCAGGTGGCGAGCGTTGCCCTGATATGCGGCGACTCGAAATTCTCCTCCAGCCAGGCGCGGGGCGAGGACAACAGCAGCCGGCCCGTATCGAGCGCCCCGGACATGCCCTTCTTGCGCCACAGGTTCCACGCCGTGCCGGCAAGCGCGCTGGCGCGCATCGGCGATCCCAGCAGCCGGAACAGGTGTTCGGCCTCAGCCGGGAAGGCGGCAACCAGCCTGCGCCATGTCTGGGCGTCGGCGGCGGAGAAGGCGGCGATGCGCGCGGCGGTCTTTTCCAGATCGTTGCTGACGCCGAACCAGCGTCCGTCGGGGAAGGCGCTGGCGAAACAGTCGACGACCGGGGCGAACTCCAGCCCCTGCGCTTTCAATTCATTTGCATATTTCCGGTGGAAGGCCGAGCCGGCGAAGAGGCTCAGATTCATCGCGCCGAAATCGTGGCGGAAGCCGGGAAGGGTGAATTCGCGTGTCTGGACGGCGCCGCCGATTGTTGCACTGCCCTCGAAAATCCCGGTTTTCCAGCCTTTGAGCGCCAAATGCGCGGCGCATGCCAGACTGTTGTGGCCCGCCCCGACAAAGATGGCGTCGAACTCGCTCACGCCTCGTCCCCATTTCCTTTATGCTTAAAGATAATTGCAGATGCATATGTTTTCGTCTAGTAGGATATTAAGGGCCGAGACGAGCCTTGATCATCACACGAAAGAGGGAACTTCAAACCATGGACACCCAAAAACTCCTCGGCGAAGTCGCCGGCCAGCTTCTTTCAGGCGCCATCAAGGTGGTCGACCTGTCGGCGCCACTCGGGCCGGACACGCCGTTGATCAAGCTGCCGCCAGAACTCGCCGTCGACACGCCGAAGGTCGAGATCCACAACATCTCCCGTTACGACAAGAACGGTCCGTGGTGGGCCTGGAACTGGCTGAAGCTCGGCGAGCATTCGGGCACGCATTTCGATGCGCCGCAGCATTGGATCAGCGGCAAGGATTATCCGGACGGCGCCACCGACACCATTCCGGCGCAGAATTTCGTCGGCCCGGTCAATGTCATCGACTGTTCGAAGGAAGCCGCCGCCGACCCCGATTTCCTGCTCACCGTCGACCACATCAAGGCCTGGGAAGCCGAGCATGGCGCGATCAATGCTGGCGAATGGGTGGTGATGCGCACCGACTGGTACAAGCGCAACGGTTCGGAAGCCGAGTTCCTCAACGCCAACGAGACCGGGCCGCACACGCCGGGGCCGACGGCCGAAGCCATCCAGTTCCTGATCAGCAAGGACATCAAGGGCTGGGGCTCGGAGACGATCGGCACGGATGCCGGCAAGGCCGGCGGCATGGAGCCGCCATTCCCGGCGCACACGCTGATGCACAAGGCCAACCGCTACGGTCTTGCCAGCCTCTGCAACCTCGACCAGCTGCCGCCGAAGGGCGCCATCCTGATCGCGGCGCCGCTCAAGATCGAACATGGCACCGGCAGCCCGATCCGCGCGCTGGCGCTGGTTTCGAAGGGCTAAGCGAAAGCGTTTGCCGTGACCCAGCCGGATCACATCATCGTCGGCAGCGGCATCAACGCACTGGTCTGCGCGGCGATGCTCGGGGGCAAAGGGGCGCGTGTGCTCGTCCTGGAGCGCAACGACCGCATCGGCGGCTGCCTGCGCACCGAGGAGATCACCGCGCCCGGCTTCATCCATGACGTGATGGCGACGACCTTCGTGCTGTTCATCACCTCGCCGGCCTTTGCGGCACTGGGCGCCGACCTCGCGCGCCACGGGCTGGAGTTCTGCCACACGGGAACGCCGACCGGCGTGCTGCGGCCGGACGGCAGCCATGCCGTGCTCAGCACCGACCGTGCCGCCAACGTCGTCGCCCTTAATGCGATCGCGGCAGGCGAGGGCGACCGCCACGCGGATGATGTCGGCGGCATCGAGCGCAATGCCGGCCTGCTGTTCGGCCTGCTCGGCGGCAGCCTGTGGTCCTATCCGACAGCGAAGCTGCTGGCCGGTGATGGCTGGCGCCGTGGCCCGCGTGGCCTTGCCGCCTTTCTCGGCGAGGCACTCGTGCCGGCGCGCGGCTGGCTCGAAAGCACCTACCAGTCCGAAACCATCCGTGCGTTGTGGGCACCCTGGGTACTGCATGCTGGATTAGGCCCTGAAGATGCGTTCTCCGGCCAGATCGCCAGGGTTATCGCTTTCGCGCTTGAGGCGGCGGGCGCGCCGATCGTCAAGGGTGGCGCGCAGAACCTGCTGGCGGCCTTCGAGGCTTTGATCCGGGAACGCGGCGGCGACATCCGCACCGGCGCCGACGTCGCTTCGATCGTTCAAAGCAATGGCCGGGCAACCGGCGTGCTGCTGGCCTCGGGTGAGACAATCACGGCCAACAAGAGCGTCATCTGCTCGGTCACCCCGACGCAGCTCTATGGCAGGCTGCTTGGCGCGGATGCTCCCAAAGCCGATGTCGAGGCGACGCGGAAATACCGCTATGGCAAAGGCAATTTCCAGATCCACTACGCCCTGGACAAATCGCCAGCATGGCGGGGCGAAGGCCTGGACAAGGTGGCACTGCTGCATCTGACGCCTGGGCTGGATGACGTCTCGAAAGCCTGCAACGAGGCGGCGCGCGGTATGCTGCCGGAGGTGCCGACCATCTGTGTTGGCCAGCCGCATGCGCTCGACCCGTCGCGCTGCCCGGAAGGCAAGGCGGTCCTCTGGCTGCAACTACCCGAGGCGCCTCGCCACATCAAGGGCGACGCCGCCGGCAAGCTGCAGGCACCAGCGGACGGGCAATGGACCGATGTGCTGCGCGAAGCCTATGCCGATCGCGCTGAAGCGATCCTCGCCAGCCATATCGAGGGCTTCAAGGACAGCGTCATTGCGCGGCGCGCCTATTCGCCGGCCGATCTCGAGGCGATGAACATCAATCTGGTCGGCGGCGATCCCTATGGCGGTTCCTCGACCATCGACCAGTCCTTCCTTTGGCGGCCGTTCAAGACCAGCCGCAACCATCAGACCGGCATCAAGGGCCTCTACCATATCGGCGCCTCGACCCACCCGGGGGCCGGCCTTGGCGGCGGTTCCGGCTTTCTCCTGGCGGGGAGGCTGTGATGGAAGAGAAGGTCACTGAGAAGCGCCAGCGCATTTCGACCCTGGGGCAGATCGGCCTGCAGCAATTCGCGCCCTATCTGATGAACCGCATCATGGGCCGCTACAACGCCACCTTGCGCGACGATTTCCGCAAGCAGGGCCTGACCATTCCGCAGGTGCGCACGCTGGCCGTGCTGTCGGTCACCGACGGCATCACCGTCAACGACCTCTCGGTCTATACGGTGATCGAGCAGTCGACCTTGAGCCGGACGCTCGACTCACTGGAGGGCCAGGGTCTGGTACGGCGCGAGCAGGGCGTCACCGACAGCCGCATCCGCCATGTGTTCCTGACCGATGAGGGCCGCGCCGAGTTCACCCGCGCCTGGCCGGCCATGCACGATGCCTTCGAGGCGATGTTCGACGACATCGACGACGCCGAATATTCCGCACTCATCGCCACGCTTTTGAAGATGCTGAAGAACATTCGCAAGCACGACATCTAGCATGACCCCGAAAAGTGGATCCCGGTTTTCGGAAGAGGTCATGCTCAAGCAGATAGACCTACGCGCCGCCAGCCTCAGGCGGTAACGGAAGGATTGAAAAAATGGCCGAACGGTCTTTTGCCAAGGAAGTCGAGAAACTCCGGCTCGGCGCCGGCGAGGAGTTTGCCGGCGAAGGCATCCTCGCTATCACCAAGGCGCTGCTGCAATGCGGCGTCGGCTATGTCGGCGGCTATCAGGGCGCGCCGATCAGCCATCTGATGGACGTGCTGGCCGACGCGCAGGATATCCTGGGCGAGCTCGGCGTGCATTTCGAGGCCAGCGCCTCGGAAGCCACCGCCACCGCCATGCTGGCCGCCTCGGTGCACTACCCGATCCGTGGCGCCGCGACCTTCAAGTCGACGGTCGGCACCAATGTCGCCTCCGATGCGCTCGCCAATCTCGCCTCCGGCGGGGTCACCGGCGGCGCGCTGATCATCGTCGGCGAGGACTACGGCGAGGGCTCCTCGATCATGCAGGAGCGCAGCCACGCCTTCGCCATGAAAAGCCAGGTCTGGCTGCTCGACCCGCGCCCCAATCTGCCATCGATCGTCAAGGCGGTGGAGGACGGTTTCGAACTGTCGGAGATTTCCAACACGCCGGTCATGCTGCAGGTGCGCATCCGCTGCTGCCACGTCCACGGCCATTTCATCGCCAAGGACAACAAACGGCCGCCGATGACTGTCGCCGATGCGCTTGACGCACCGCGCCGCGACACCGGCCGCATCGTGCTGCCGCCAGCGTCCTTCCTGCATGAGAAGGAGAAGGTGCAGAAGCGCTGGCCGGCGGCGGTGGACTTCATCGCCAAGAACAAGATCAACGAGTTCTTCGGCTCGGATCATGGTTCGGTCGGCATCGTCCTGCAGGGCGGCATGTACAATTCGGTCATCCGCGCGCTGCAGCGGCTCGGCCTTGCCGACATTTATGGCGACACCGACGTGCCGCTCTATGTGCTCAACGCCGTCTATCCGCTGATCGATGACGAGTTCCTGTCATTCTGCGAGGGCAAGCAGGCGGTGCTGGTCGTCGAGGAAGGCCAGCCCAACTACATCGAACAGGCCTTTGCTTCGATGCTGCACAAGGCCGGTCGCGGCACCAGGCTGGTCGGCAAGGAGTACCTGCCGATGGCCGGCGAATACACCGGCCAGGTCATGCTTGACGGCATCGGCGCCTTCCTGCGCGCCGATGCGCCGCATCTTCTGCCCGGCGAAGTGCGCGCGCCCAACAAGGTCGGTGACGGCGTCGACGCAGCCGACCTGATCAATGTCGTGCCGGGCCGTCCGCCGGGCTTCTGCATAGGCTGCCCGGAACGGCCGATCTTTGCCGCGACCAAGCTGGTCGAGCAGGAACTCGGCAAGCACCATATCGCATCCGACATCGGCTGCCATTTGTTCTCGATCATGCCGCCTTTCGAACTCGGCGCCACCACCATGGGCTATGGCCTGGGCCCGGCCTCCGCCTCAGCCTTCAATTCGCCCGATGCCAAGCGCCGCTCGATCTCCTTCGTCGGCGATGGCGGCTTCTGGCACAACGGCCTGACCTCTTCGATCGGCAATGCGGTTTTCAACAAGAACGACGGCGTCATCGTCATCGTCGACAATTTTTACTCGGCGGCCACGGGTGGGCAGGACATCCTCTCGTCCCGCGCCGGCAACAAGACCAAGTCGACGAAACATCCGATCACCGAGGCGGTCAAAGGCATGGGTGTCAAATGGCTGCGCCATGTCGACCGCACCTATGACGTGACCAAGATGCAGGACACGCTGCGCGAGGCGCTGACGACGGACGAGAAAGGGCCGAAGGTCATCGTCG
Organism: Mesorhizobium sp. M7A.F.Ca.CA.004.12.1.1; assembly: GCF_003997835.1. Lineage (NCBI taxonomy): Bacteria > Pseudomonadati > Pseudomonadota > Alphaproteobacteria > Hyphomicrobiales > Phyllobacteriaceae > Mesorhizobium > Mesorhizobium sp. M7A.F.Ca.CA.004.12.1.1. Next base: position 5,678 of record NZ_RZRK01000047.1, on the reverse strand, counting down.
CCTCGTCCGAATGCATGCTCAACCGGCAGCGCCGCGAAAAGCCGCTGGTCGACAAGGCGATCAAGGGCGGGACCCGTGTCGTGAAACCGAAATTCGGTGTCGATGAGGATATCTGCACGGGCGACCATGCCTGCATGCGGCTGTCCGGCTGTCCCTCGCTGTCGGTCAAGTCAACAGACGATCCGCTGCGCGACGATCCGGTCGCTCATATCGACCAGAGCTGCGTCGGCTGCGGCAATTGCGGCGAGGTCGCCGATGCGGCAGTGCTCTGCCCATCCTTCTACCGCGCCGACGTCGTCCACAATCCGAGCCGCTGGGACCGTTTCCTGGAAGCCGCGCGCCGCGCCACCATCAGCCTGTTGCAGCGACGCCGCGAAAGCCGGCGGCTGACCTTCGCCGATGCTTGACGCTGTCCCCCCACTTCGCGCCCGCGCCGGCGCTCAGGATAGCGAGCGTGTCATCAAGCTCGCCGTGCTGGCGGTCGGCGGCCAGGGCGGTGGCGTGCTCGCCGACTGGATCACCGATGTCGCCGAGCGCAACGGCTATGTTGCGCAATCGACCTCGGTCGCCGGTGTCGCCCAGCGTACCGGCGCCACCATCTATTATGTCGAGATGGCCCGCGACACCGGCCGGCTGCCGGTCTTTGCCCTGTCGCCGTCGCAGGGCGATGTCGACATCCTGATCGCCGCCGAATTGATGGAAGCCGGCCGTGCCATCATTCGCGGCTTCGTCACGCCCGACCGCACCACGCTGATTGCCTCGTCGCACCGCATCGCCGCCGTGTCGGAAAAGATCGAACCGGGCGATGGCCGGGCTTCGTCCTCCAAGGTGCATGCGACGGCGGAAGCCGCATCGAAGCGCTTCATCGCTTTCGACATGGAAAAGATCGCAGCCGACAATGGCTCGATGATCTCGGCCAGCCTGCTTGGCGCGCTAGCGGGGTCCGATGCGCTGCCCTTCACCCGCGAGAGCTACGAACAGGCGATCGGTGCCGGCGGCCGGGGCGTCAAGGCCAGCCTTGCTGCCTTCGGCGCTGCGTTTGACCGCGCGCGCGGCACGGCAGCACCGGCGCAGAAGCCGGCTGAGCCCGCGATTGTCGAATCTGCCCTGGGCACAGGACAGGTGAGTGGCCCGCAAAACCTGCTGCAGGGCTGGCAGGCCTTGGCTGACCGCATCGACCTGTTGCCGGTAGCCGTACGCGACATGGCACTTCGGGGCTTGAGAAAGGTCGTCGACTATCAGGACATCGCCTATGGGCGCGAGTATCTCGACCGGTTGGACAAGGCCGTCGCGCTAGACGGGCCGCTTCAGGGCTATGGCCTGTCGATCGCTGCTGCCAAGCATCTGGCCAACGCGCTATGCTACGACGACATGATCCGCGTCGCCGATCTCAAGACGCGCTCGACGCGCGGCAAACGTGTGCGCCGCGAGGTCGGCGTCAAGGACGGCTCGATCCTGCAGGTGACCGAATATTTCCACCCGCGCATCGAGGAGTTCTGCGGCACGCTGCCGGCGGGTCTGGGCAGCTACATCGAGGACCGCCCGAAGCTCGCCGCCCTTCTCGATCGCCGCATCAATCATGGCCGCCGCATCCGCACCGACAGTTTTGCCGGCTTTGCCGCTTTGTGGTTCATCGGCGGCCTGCGCCGCTGGCGCCGTAGTCTGCTGCGCCACAAGGTCGAGGTCGCGCATCTCGATCGCTGGTACGCGCTGGCTCTCGACCATGTGCCCCAGGACTACGCACTGGCCGTCGAGATCCTCAATTGCCGCCGGCTGATCAAGGGCTACAGCGACACCCATGTCCGGGCACAGTCGAAATTCGACCGCGTGCTGTCGGCGCTCGACCTGGTCAAGGGCCGAGCCGACGCCGCCGACTGGATCCGCCGCCTGCGCGAGATGGCGCTGAAGGACGAGAAGGGCGACATGCTCGACGGCGCGCTGAAGACGGTGGCGACGCTGGGGCCGGACCCAATCGGCTGAGATATCTAGCGGGCGTCCACGGATTGGAGCGGCGCTAACCTTAACTCCGGGCTGGCTGACAGGATTGCCCGTGCGCCGGCGCTGACGCGGGGCCAGGTGCCTGGCCCCGCCGTGCTTCGATCAGTTATGGTGCCAGCGGCGCCAGTGATGGTGCGGGTGCCAGCCATAGACCGGAGCGTGCCAGTAATGGTAGTGCGGGCGCACGACGACGACGCCGTTCGGCACGCAACGGCCCCATCGGTTCGGGTGCCAGCCGATGCCGCACCCCCAGCGGACATGCTCGACCAATGCCGGGGCGGCCGGATGGGTTACAGACATGACGGGCATCGCGCTGGACGCGGTGGCGGTCACGACAGTTCCACTGACCGCCAGGATAGCGGCTGCTGCATAGTTTTTCAGGCGACTCATAATTGGGCTCCGAGTGCATTCGAGTTTGAAGATGGCCGCCCGGCACGGTGCGATCGGGCAGGCTTGTCCCTTCTCTTCATTAAACGGCGTCTCGAGCATTTTCCGTCGGTCGTCATGGCGATTTTTTCGGCGCCACGGCAGCGCGGCGTTCCATGTGGCGCAGCAATGCCTGTGCCAGCACGCTCCGGTTTTCGGGTGATGTGTTCGCCGCGAAGTCGACAATGGCCTGCTCGAGCCGGGTGCGAACCGTCGCGTCGGCGTTGCGTGCCCGCTCCAGGGCCGCCGACACGGCGGCCTTGTCCATGACAGGCTGTTGCAGCAGGTCCGCTGCCTGCTGCCTGGCCTGCTGGCCATCGAGAATGATCTGACGGGACTGCACGCGAACCTGGCGCAGCGCCTCGCGGAACGCCTTGCGATCCTGGTCGGGAAGTTGTCGGCCGGCCGATTCCAGCGAGACACCTGTTTTGGCATTTCTCAGCCAGACCGCACCGCCGACGAATGCGCCGGCAAGAAAGACGTTCAGCACCACGGAAGCAATAACCAGACCACGGACCCAGCGCGTGCTCATAGGCTTTCCTCACCGTTCTCGGCAGCGGGGCCGGCATCGCCAAACGCCGTCGCATTGGCATCCAGCACATAATGGTCCGGCTGGACCTCCGGCGTGACGATGGTCACCAGGGCCAGCCCTGCCACGGCACCGGCCAGACCAATGCCGGCAAGTCCCAGCCCCAGCCACCAGAACCGCTTACGCCGGCGCTGGACGAGGTGCCGGCCGGCAGCCTGCAGAATGCTGCCGTGCAGTGCCTTGTCCGGGGCGTCGACGCGGTAGCTGTCGAGCAGCGCGTCAAGTGTCCCGGCCTGCCTCAAGATGGCCTTGCCCGCGCCGCTCGCGGCAAAGACCGTGCCGGCCATTCGCTCAGCCTCGGGCCATCGCCGCAAGTCGCCGCCATAGGCCTGGGCCAAGACGGCAAAGCGCCTGGCATCCATTGCGGGTTCGTTCCTGGATCCTTCAGCCATGTGTCGCCCCCTTGCCCGTCGGCGCCGGGCGCCAAGCGGCACCAGCAAGGCGCAATGGCCGTGGTGCGTTGGTGCTTGCCCGGTGCTTACTCATCGGCGCCATCCCCCGCCAGGATCGCCTGCAGCGACCGCCGGCCGCGCGCAAGCAGGCTCTCCAGGGCATCGACGCTGATCTGCAAGGTCGCTGCCGCCTCGATATTGGACATCTCCTGATAGTAGACCAGAACGATGGCTTCGCGCTGGCGCGGCGCTATGGCTTGCAGCGCCCGTTCGACCCGAAGCGCTTCCTCCTGGCGAGGGGCATCGGGAAGTGCCGCGGGGTCGACCATCTCCGGCAGGTCGCCGGTCACCCACTCGCGCCTGCGACGCAGCCGGTCGTAGCAAAGGTTGAGCGTCACCCGGTGGATCCAGCTGTCGAAGCGCGCATTGCCGCGCCGCCAGCTCGCGGCATGGCGCCAGATCCGCACGAAGGTTTCCTGGGCGACATCCTCGGCCTCCGCCGCATCGCCGAGCATGCGCACGGCAAGCGCCAGGATACGCGGCAGCTTGCGCGCGACGAGGGTTTGCACCGCTGCCGGCTCGCCGGCGCCAACACGGCGAACCAGCTCCTCGTCCGGATCCGCAGCCATCAGTCGGCGAACTCCCGATATTCATCGCGCGTCATTGCCTCTTGGTCATTGCTCCCTGCTTGACCTCTTGGTCATTGCTTCGGCTTGGGAGCGGTTTTGTGGCCCGGCAGTTCGTCGGCCGTCAAAATGCCGTCGGCATTCTTGTCCAGCCGGGCGAAGCGCCTGGCGAAGAATGCATCGAGTTCGGCGCGATCGATGAAGCCGTCATGGTTGGAATCGATCCGCGCGAAGGATTTGGCGGCGTCGCCCTTGACGTTGCGCTTCGTCTGAAAGGCCTCCCATTCCAGCAGGCTGATCTTGCCGTCGCCATCCGTGTCGGCCGCCATGATCGCCTTTTCGCGCCGCTTCTGGAATTTGGCCAGCGTGATGTCGGACCTGGTCCCCGAAGCGCCTGGCGCGGCAAGTGGCGCGGCGGTCGGCGGTGCAGGCGGCGTCGTTGCCTGGGCGAAAGCCGCAACGGGCTGCAAACTCAAGGCAACGACTGATATCGAACGGCGGATCATGCTGTGCGTCTCCAGGTTGGCGCGACGCAGACGGCTTGTGCCGCCATCGCGCTTCAACCGTTAAACGCCGCGACCCGGAAAATCCGTCGGTCGCGCCTGCTGATCCGTTCACGCCCGGACAAAAGAGGGTGCCCATCCCGGCTCGATCGGGATGGAAGGAACTCTAGTCCGACTGGTCGGCCGCAATCAGTTGTTCGGGCTTGAACCCGGCATGTTGCGGGGTCCACACCTCGCCCTCGCGATTGAACCAGTGGCACAGATACATGCCCGAGGCTGCCCCATCGCTGATCGTCATCCTGGGACCTCCGGATTTCAGCCTGACGACGTCTCCGGTCTTGAAATTGTTGGGCATTTTTGACCTCCCATGCTGAGGCCATGATTTTCACACCAAACCGGTGTCTCGACAATGGCAGATCTGCCAGGCCGGCGCCGCAATCCTTTGCACCAGCTGCGAAGGGGCAGACAGACGACAAAAATGGAGGAGGAATGGTGCCGCTTGCGTGACTCGAACACGCGACCCCCGCATTACGAATGCGGTGCTCTACCAACTGAGCTAAAGCGGCCCAGGAAGCCAAGGCCTCCAGGATGCGGCGGTGATAGACGCAACCGGGCGCGAATTCAAGATGCGACTTGGCAATTCCTGCGTCGGCGTCGTGGCACCCTCGAAAGCCGGCCGCCGCCTTGTCCGCCAATCAATCGCCAAGGGAATGCGGCGCACGGTGCGTGTGCTCCCTGTGCGCGAAAATCGGCGAAACATGCTGATTTTGTTGCCGGAACAGCGCCGGAATGGACTTTGCACACCTCTGCGAGGCAGAATACGCCGCTCGCCCGTTGATTGATTGGTCGCCTGCGGCTAACGATCACGGCAAGGTTGGCAAAGACAGAGGGACCCGCTTGGACGCGATCGAAAAAGCGATCCGGAACGCCTTGGAGAAAGGCAATGCCGAGGACCGCGCGTTCCGCGAGAGGGTCTATCGCTCGGCTTTTGCCGCGCTCGATCGCGCGCTCCAGGCCAATCCGGGTGTGACCGTTGAGGTCGCCATCAAGCGCCGCAAGGCAATTCAGGCGAAAATCACCGAAATCGAATCCGAGTTCCTGCCGGCGGTGCCGGATGTCGGTCCGCAGGGCGATGCACCGGCGG
>NZ_RZRK01000479.1:0-4857 GCF_003997835.1 Mesorhizobium sp. M7A.F.Ca.CA.004.12.1.1 | reverse complement strand
CGCGCATGGAGTTCGCCAATGCAACTTGACACCACAGATAGTCGCTCATTGCCCTGCCGGGCATTTCTCCCCGTAAAACGGGGAGAAAGAGGCTGGCCGCAACGCCGGCGCCTCTTTTTTTGCAAGGCTGGCGATTGGCGAAAGCCGCGACGAAAGCGCCCTTCTCCCCGTTTACGGGGAGAAGATGGCGGCAGCCAGATGAGGGGCAGCGCTACTTGGGAAGGTAGGGCTCCCCCCTGAACTGCCCACTAGCCTACGCCGCTTCGAGTGCCGCCCTCACTGCTGCAATCGCATCATCGGCCTTGGAAGCGTCGGGGCCACCGGCCTGGGCCATGTCGGGCCGCCCGCCGCCGCCCTGCCCGCCCAATGCGGCGGAGGCCACGCGGACAAGGTCGACGGCGCTGAAGCGATCGATGAGGTCGTCGGTGACGGCCACCACGACGCTTGCCTTGTTGTCTTCGCCGGCGCCGACGAAGACGACGACGCCGGAGCCGAGCGAGCTCTTGCCGGCATCGGCCAGCGGCTTCAAATCCTTCGGCGAGACACCGGAGACCGTCTTGCCGAGGAAGCCGATACCGGCGACCGTCTCATTGGCGGCTGGAGCATCGGCTGACGATCCCCCGCCCAGCGCCAGCTTCTTGCGCGCCTCGGTCAGTTCCTTCTCGAGCTTTTTGCGCTCTTCGAGCAGCGTCTCGACGCGCGCCGGCACGTCGGCCGGTGAAATCTTCAGCACCGCTGCCGCCGCCTTCAGCCGCCTATCCTGCTCGTCGAGATGTTTGCGCGCGGCTTCGCCGGTCAGCGCCTCGATGCGGCGCACGCCGGCGGCGACCGCGCTGTCCGACACGACACGCACCAGGCCGATATCGCCAGTCGCCCGGACATGCGTTCCGCCGCAAAGCTCGACCGAATAGGGCCGGTTGGCCTTGGCGCCGTGAACGCCGGTGCCCATCGACACGACGCGCACTTCGTCGCCGTATTTCTCGCCGAACAGCGCCATGGCGCCTTCGGCAATGGCATCGTCGACCGACATCAGGCGCGTGGACACCGGGCCGTTCTGGACGACGATCTCGTTGGCCATGCGCTCGACCTCTTCGAGATCCTCCGGTGAAATGGGCTTGTTGTGCGAGATGTCGAAGCGCAGGCGCTCGGGCGCGACCAGCGAGCCCTTCTGCGCGACATGGCTGCCCAGCACCTCGCGCAGCGCCTCATGGATCAGATGCGTCGCGGAATGGTTGGCGCGCAACCTGGAGCGGCGCGCATGGTCGACTTTGAGCTCGACGGCAACACCGGTCTTGACCGTGCCGCTGGCCACCTCGCCGATGTGGACGAATAGCCCATCGGCCTTCTTCTGCGTGTCGGAAACCTCGATCGAGAAGCCCTCGCCTGAAATAACGCCGGTGTCGCCCATCTGGCCGCCGGACTCGGCATAGAACGGGGTCTGGTTGACGACGATCGCCACCGCGTCGCCCTTGCCGGCGCTGTCCACGGTCTTGCCGTCCCTGACCAGGGCCTGGATGATGCCTTCGGCAGCTTCAGTCTCATAGCCGAGGAACTCGGTGGCGCCCGCCTTCTCGCGCACGGAGAACCAGATGGTCTCGGTCGCCGCGTCGCCGGAGCCTGCCCAATGCTTTCGCGCCTCGGCCTTCTGCTGCTCCATCGCATTGGTGAAGCCGGCAAGATCGACCGAGATGCTGCGCTGGCGCAGCGCGTCCTGCGTCAGATCAAGTGGGAAGCCGTAAGTGTCGTAGAGCTTGAAGGCCGTTTCGCCGTCCAGCATGTCGCCGGCATGCAGCGTCTCCGTCGCCTCGGAGAGCAGGCCGAGGCCGCGCACCAGCGTCTTGCGAAACCTGGTCTCCTCGAGCTTCAGCGTCTCGGTGATCAACTGTTCGCCGCGCAGCAGCTCCGGATAGGCCTGGCCCATTTCGCGCACCAGCGCCGGCACCAGCTTCCACATCAGCGGTTCGTTGGCACCCAGCAGCTGCGCATGGCGCATGGCGCGGCGCATGATGCGGCGCAGGACATAGCCCCGGCCTTCGTTCGAAGGCAGCACGCCGTCCGCCACCAGGAAGGAGGACGAACGCAGATGATCGGCAATGACCCGGTAGGACGCGACCGTCTCCTTGTCGGGACCATGCCCGATCGCGGACGAGGCCGCGTCGATCAGGTGACGGAACAGATCGGTCTCGAAGACGCTTTCCACCCCTTGCAGGATGGACGCCATCCGCTCCAGGCCCATGCCGGTGTCGATCGAGGGGCGCGGCAGGTCGATGCGCTCCTCCTTCGTCACCTGTTCATACTGCATGAACACCAGGTTCCAGAATTCGAGGAAACGGTCGCCATCCTCCTCCGGGCTGCCGGGAGGGCCGCCCCAGATGTGTTCGCCGCGGTCGATGAAGATTTCAGAGCACGGCCCGCACGGTCCGGTGTCGCCCATCGCCCAGAAATTGTCCGAGGTCGCGATGCGAATGATGCGGTCGTCGGAAAAACCGGCGATCTTCTTCCAGAAGCCGGCCGCCTCGTCATCCGTGTGATAGACGGTGACCAGCAGCTTGTCCTTGTTCAGCCCGAACTCCCTGGTGATCAGGTTCCAGGCAAGCTCGATGGCGCGCTCCTTGAAATAGTCGCCGAAGGAGAAATTACCGAGCATCTCGAAGAAGGTCAGATGGCGCGCGGTGTAGCCGACATTGTCGAGATCATTGTGCTTGCCGCCGGCGCGAACGCTCTTCTGGGCGGTCGAGGCGCGCGAATAGGGCCGCTTCTCCAGACCGGTGAAGACGTTCTTGAACTGCACCATGCCGGCGTTGGTGAACATCAGCGTCGGGTCGTTGCGCGGCACCAGCGGACTCGATGCGACGATCTCGTGACCCTCCTTGCGGAAGTAGTCGAGAAATGTCGACCGGATTTCGTTCACGCCACTCATGATGCTGCCTTTTTGGAAGAGCCGCCGGGCCAACCGGCGGAAATGGGCTCTGCGTTTTAGAAGATTAGGACTTGGCCTTTTAGCCGCCGCGCTTCACCCTGTCCAGAAACACGGAATTGGTCCAATCCACGGCCTTTGCCGGCCGTTCGACCCGGCCTGGTTCCGCCGCCAAAACGCAAAACCGCCGGCACTGGGCCGGCGGTTTCGAAACGCAATAACGCGGAACTCGATTACATAAGCCTGAGATAATAGAACGCGATTATGGCCGAACTCCGGCCGGCATCGCGCACGAAGCTGTTACATCGCGCCGGATTCTTCCTCGAAACCGTCATCATCGCCGCGCTCAGGGCCGCCATTCTCGAGGAATTTTTCGGCGATCAGCCCGGCATTCTGCCTGATCGACAACTCGATCTCGCGTGCCGTGTCGGGATTGTCACGCAGGAACAGCTTGGCATTTTCGCGGCCCTGGCCGAGACGCTGCGAGTTATAGGAAAACCAGGCGCCAGACTTCTCGACAATACCAGCCTTGACCCCGAGATCGACCAGTTCGCCGGTTTTGGACACGCCCTCACCAAACATGATGTCGAATTCGACCACCTTGAAGGGCGGCGCCAGCTTGTTCTTGACCACCTTGACGCGGGTCTGGTTGCCGACGACCTCGTCGCGGTCCTTGATCGAGCCGATGCGGCGGATGTCGAGGCGCACCGAAGCGTAGAATTTCAGCGCATTGCCGCCGGTGGTGGTTTCAGGCGAGCCGAACATGACGCCGATCTTCATGCGGATCTGGTTGATGAAGATGACCATGGTGTTGGAGCGCGAAATCGACGCGGTCAGCTTGCGCAGCGCCTGGCTCATCAGGCGGGCCTGCAGGCCGGGCAGCGAATCGCCCATCTCGCCTTCAATTTCGGCGCGTGGCGTCAGCGCCGCGACCGAATCGACCACCAGCACGTCGATGGCGCCGGAGCGCACCAGCGTGTCGCAGATTTCCAGCGCCTGCTCCCCAGTGTCAGGCTGCGAGATCAGAAGGTTTTCGAGATCGACGCCAAGCTTGCGGGCATAGACCGGGTCAAGCGCGTGCTCGGCATCGACGAAAGCGCAGATGCCGCCCTTCTTCTGGGCTTCGGCGACGGTGTGCAGGGCAAGCGTCGTCTTGCCCGAGCTTTCCGGCCCGTAGATTTCGATGATGCGGCCGCGCGGCAGGCCGCCGACGCCAAGCGCGATGTCGAGGCCAAGCGAGCCGGTCGGCACCGTTTCAATCTCGACGACCTGATCGTTGGCGCCGAGCCGCATGATCGAGCCCTTGCCGAAAGCCCGCTCGATCTGCGACAGCGCCGCATCCAGAGCCTTTGATTTGTCCACTGCCTTGTCCTCTACCAGCCGCAAAGAATTCTGAGCCATGATACATCACCCCTTGGTCGTCAATGAAGGCCGGACAATCCGTAATCCCTGCCTATTTGTACCTTTTTTGTTCTCATTTGGCAAGAGGGGTCAAATAACTGAAAAACAAGCAATATCCGGATTTGTTCTTTTTTTGTCCAGGGATTCGATCAGGAATGCACCGCACGTTGGGCCAGACGGCTCCGTTGTTTCGACCTGCCGAATCGCCGCCTCGCATGCGAAGCTCCGTCGCACCTAGCGCTTGTGCGGCTGGAATAACAAAGGTCATATCGCCGGCATGCTGAAATCCGCGAAAATACTGGCCATAGGCGGCGCCCATATCGACCGACGCGGCCAGGTGTCCGGCGCTTACGTGCCTGCCGCCTCCAATCCGGGCACAATGCGCGAGGATGTCGGCGGCGGCGTCTTCAATGCTTTGCGCAGCGCCGTGCGGCGCGGCGTCTCCGCGTCGCTGATGTCGGTTCGCGGCGGCGATGCCGCTGCCGATACCGTTTCGCGAGCCATCGCCGAGACAGGCATTACCGACCTGTCGGCGGTCT
>NZ_RZRK01000478.1:0-4860 GCF_003997835.1 Mesorhizobium sp. M7A.F.Ca.CA.004.12.1.1 | reverse complement strand
GCACAAGGATCTGCGGGCGCGGGTCGACGAAAGGAAAGATCTTGTCTCACAGAAAGGCGAGCAGGCCGCCGGTGGCGGCGACCGCCACGAACAACCTGACCTGGACCGGGACGCGGGCGCTGGAGAGGCCCGGCATCAGCATGAAACAGGCGCCGATGCGGCAGAAGGCGAGGAACGCCGCGATGACGACGCCTTGCGACAGCACGCTCACGATATGGTTCCGAGCACCTTGATCTCGACGCCCTTGGCGATTTCGACATGGCTGAGCACCGGCAGCGTGGTGAACAGGCGCTCGATGATCATGCGCACATAGGGGCGGGCGTCGGGCGCGGTGACGAGGACGAAACGCTCGCCGGCTTCCAGATATTTCTTGATCGCCTTGGTGGCGTCCTGGCCGAACTCCTCGAGCTGACGCGGGTCGATGTCGAATTCGCGCACCTCGCCCTTGGCGTCGCGCTTGAGGCTCTGGTGGAAGGCGAGATCCCAGCGGTTGCCGAGGCGCAGCACTTTCAGCACGCCGCCCTCGGACAGGTCGCCGCATATCTGCTGGGCCATGCGGATGCGGACATGCTCGACGATCTGCTCGGTGCGGCGCACATGCGGCGCGATCTCGGCGATCGCCTCGATGATCAGGTGCAGATTGCGGATCGAGACGCGCTCGGCGAGCAGCAGCTTCAACACCGCCTGCAGGCCGGGATAGGAGATGTGCGTGGTGCAGATCTCGTCGGCGAGCTTGCGGTATTCCTGGTCCTGGCGTTCGAGCAGCGCCTTCATGTCCTTGTAGGACAGAAGCTGCGGCAGGTTGTTGCGGATGACCTCGGAGAGATGGGTGAGCAGCACCGACATGTTGTCGGCGAAGGTGTAGTTCTCGCGCTTCAAATCCTCGGCGAAGGCTTCGACCACGGAATAGGCGCGCATGCCGAAGGCCGGCTCGCGGATTTCCTCGCCCGGTATCTCGGGTATGTCGCGGTTGCCGAGCAGCACCATGATCTCGCCGACGCGCATCTGGTACTCGGCCACCACGGTGCCGTGCACCTTGATCTGGTAGCTCTTCGGCGGGATGGCGAAATCGTCGGCGACGCGCACTTCCGGCACGACGAAGCCGTACTGGGTGGCGAATTTCTTGCGCATCTTGCCCATGCGGAAAACCAGTTCCTGATGCGACGTCAGCAGCCTTGTCGACAGCTGCTTGCCGATCAAAAGCTCGATCTCGGCGGTGGCGAGCGAAGCCTTGACCGAGTTCTTCTCCTCTTCGACCTTGGTCGCCTTTTCCTGATCCTTGATCGCCTCGGCTTCGGCGACGGCGCGGTTGGCGCGCATCGGGATGACGTAGCCGAGACCGGCCATGCCGGCGGCGAGCGCAAAGAACGGGAACAGCGGCAGGCCGGGCATCAGGCCGAGCAGCACCAGCAGCGATGCCGCGACATAGAGGGCGCGCGGGTGGGCACCGAGCTGGCCGAACACCGCCTGGTTGGTCGAGCCGCGGGTGCCGCCCTTGGAGACGAGCAGGCCGGCGGCGAGCGACACGATCAGTGCCGGGATCTGGGTGACGAGGCCGTCGCCGACCGACAGCTTGATGAACACGTCGGCGGCTTCGCCCATGCCCATACCGTGCCTGATGTAGCCGATGGCGATGCCGCCGACGATGTTGATGGCGGTGATGATGAGGCCGGCGATGGCGTCGCCGCGCACGAACTTCGAGGCGCCGTCCATCGAGCCGAAGAAAGAAGATTCTTCTTCCAGCTCGCGGCGGCGCAGCTGCGCGGTCTTGTCGTCGATCATACCGGCCGACAGGTCGGCGTCGATCGACATCTGCTTGCCTGGGATGGCGTCGAGGGTGAAGCGCGCGCCGACTTCGGCGATACGGGTGGCGCCCTTGGTGATGACGATGAAGTTCACCACGATCAGGATCATGAAGACAATCAGGCCGATGACGAAGTCGCTGGCCATCACCAGCTTGGAGAAGCCGGCGATGACATAGCCGGCGGCATGCGTGCCCTCATTGCCGTGCGACAGGATCATGCGCGTGGTGGCGATGTTGAGCGACAGCCTGAGCATGGTGGCGATGAGCAGCACGGTCGGGAAGGACGAGAAATCGAGCGGCCGCTGGATCCACAGCGCCACCATCAGGATCAGCACCGAAAGCGCGATCGAGAAGGCGAGGCCGACGTCGATGAGAAAGGCCGGAATCGGCAGAAACAGCACGGCCAGGATGATGACGATGCCGATGGCGAAGAAGACGTCGCGGCCGTTCTTGGCCACCGCGCCGGGCTGAATGCTTTCGCTGATCGCCATATCGTCCTCAAACCCCATAGACTGCCGAGCGCGCGACAGCCCTGTAAAGGTAGCCCGCCAAGCTTGCGCGAGGGTGGGAGACTGGCTAGTTCGAACGACCATGCGCAGGTCGCCGTGTCGGCCGGCCTCGCTAGGAAGGGAAACCCATGCTTCTGATCATCGGCACCATCCGCCTGCCGCCAAACAAATTGGAGGAAGCTAAGCCCGCTATGGAACGCATGGTTTCCGGCAGCCGCGCCGAGCCCGGCTGTCTCGAATATTCCTATGCGCAGGATGTTTTCGATGCCGGGCTCATCCGGGTCACGGAAGTCTGGAGTGACAGGGCAGCGCTCGACGCGCATTTCGCCTCGCCGCACATTGCGGACTGGCGTGCGAGCTGGCCGGCGCTAGGCATAGGCGAGCGCAACCTCGTGCTCTATGAAGCCGGCGAGCCCATGCCGACCTGAACGGTCCGTCAGCCGATCGATATCGCGCCAGCTGTCGCCAATATGGTGTCTGCCGGCATAGTGGTTGCCATGCCGTGCCGCCGGGCGTATCAGGCTGGCTTTCCACTGCCTTTCGATATCGGCGAGCCGCCCCGGTGCTTTCCAGAAACCACAGCGAAGTCTACGCCCGCCGGCTGCGCGCGGTGCTGATCAGGTCGTTGCCTCTGCTCGAGGCACGCGGCATCGTGGTGGTCGTTCTCGCCGGTGTCGTAGGCGTGATGGCGGGCATATTGGTCACGGCGATGAGCCAGATCGTGCAGGACCTGCACGGGCTGCTGTTCGGCGTTCAGCCAGGCGGCCGGCTTTCCGGCATGTTCTCGCTCGCCAATCCGATGCAGGCGCTGATACCGGCGATCGGCGGCATGCTGCTGGGGCTGACGGTGGTCTGGCTCAGGATACGGAAATTCCGCACGCCGATCGACCCGATCGAAGCCAATGCGCTCTATGGCGGGCGCATGTCGCTGACCGACACCTTCATCATCGCCGGCCAGACGATGATCTCCAGCGGTTTTGGCGCCTCGGTCGGGCTGGAAGCCGGCTATACGCAGGTTGGCTCCGGGCTGGCATCGCGGCTGGCGGGCATCTTCAGGCTGCGCCGCAACGATGTCCGCATCCTGGTCGGCTGTGGTGCGGCCGGCGCCATCGCCGCCGCCTTCGATGCACCGCTGACCGGCGCCTTCTACGGCTTCGAACTGGTCATCGGCATCTACTCGGTTGCCAATGTCGCGCCAGTCTTGACAGCCGCGATCTGCGCCTCGCTGACGGCAGAGATGTTCGGCGGCGTGCCGTTTCCGCTCGAGCTTTCGGGTCTGCCGGCGCTCACCGCCAGCCAGTATGTGCCGTTCCTGCTGCTCGGCCTGCTCGGCGGTGCCGCCTCGATCGCCATCATGCATCTGGTGACACTGATCGAGCGCGGTTTCGCCAGGCTGTCGATCGATGCGGCGCTGCGCCCCGTCATCGGCGGAGTCATCGTTGGCTTGTTGGGGCTGATCACGCCGCAGGTCCTGTCCAGCGGCCATGGCGCGCTGCATCGCGAATTCTCGATGAATTACGGGCTGGCCGTGGTGGCCAGCGTCTTCGTGCTCAAGCTGGCGGCGTCGGCGGTCTCGCTGGGGTCGGGTTTTCGCGGCGGATTGTTCTTCGCCTCGCTGTTCCTCGGCGCGCTGCTCGGCAAGGCGTTCGCGGATGTGATGATTGTCGTCTCGCCGGCAACCGGCATCGACCCTGCCGTCGCCGCCGTCGTCGGCATGACGTCGCTCGCAGTCGGTGTCGTCGGCGGTCCGCTGACGATGACCTTCCTGGCGCTGGAATCGACCCGCGACCTGACGCTGACCGGCGTTGTGCTGGCCGCCTCGATCATGTCGGCGATCCTGGTGCGCGAGACCTTCGGCTACTCGTTCTCGACATGGCGCTTCCATTTGCGCGGCGAGACCATCCGCAGCGCGCACGATGTCGGCTGGATGCGCAGCCTCACAGTCGGCTCGATGATGCGCAAGGACATCAAGACCATCTATGCCTCGACGACGCTGGCAGCCTTCCGCAAGCAAGTGCCGCTCGGCTCTGCCCAGCGGGTCATCGCCGTCGACGCGGGCGACCACTATGTCGGCGTGCTGATCGTGGCCGAACTGCACAGCGATCCTTCCGATGGCGAGGTGCCGGTGCGCGATCTTGCCAAATACAAGGACGCGGTGCTGGTGCCGAGCATGAACGTGCAGGCCGCCGCGGAAACATTCCAGCGCGCCGGCGCCGAAGAACTCGCAGTCGTCGAGGATTTCACCGACCACATCGTCTTGGGGCTTTTGACCGAAGGCCATCTGATGCGGCGCTATGCCGAGGAACTCGACAAGGCGCGCCGGGACCTATCGGGCGAGGGGTGACGGACGGCCAAGCGGGGGCCTGCGACAGTGGTTGCGGAGCCCTAATGCTCGATCGGTCCCTTGGCCATCACAAGCGCTGTGCCCGCGGTCGTCGGGCGTTCGATCATGCGCCGCACGCGGGGCGGTTCGTCGCCGCTGTGCAGGGCCCGCACGCGTTCGCCGATGACGGCGTCGGCATGGGTGATGCGTCCATTGTGCCTGAT
>NZ_RZRK01000477.1:0-4864 GCF_003997835.1 Mesorhizobium sp. M7A.F.Ca.CA.004.12.1.1 | reverse complement strand
ATCTCGGGCAGATCGATCTGCTTGATGTCGATGGAAACCGGCAGCGTCGTCGTACCCCCGCTCGGCGCTGGCTGCGTGCTGGCCACCGGCAATCGCGCCAGTTCGATACGCTCGGCAGCGATACGGTCGGCGCTGAAGTTTTTCGACAGCAGCGCCAGCGGCGACCAGTCGACGGCCACCTTGCGCGCCACCAGCCAGGCGCCCTCGCGGTCCTCCAGCACGACATGGTCGACGCTGAGCGCCCCGGACCAGATGCCGTCTATGCCGCTGACCGTGATCTTGCGGTTGTCGTTCGAAGCCAGCCGCGAAATGATGCCGGCGAGATTGTCGCGGCCGCGCTCGGTCTTGGTCAGCACCACCAGCGCGCCGATCGCTCCCGCAACCACGATCAGCAGCGTGTAAAGGACAATGCGGAGGATGCGCCAGACTGTTTTCATCGCTCAGAATGCCTGCCCGATGCCGGCATAGATGCCGAAATGCGGGTCACCCGGATCACGGTTGAGCGGCACGGCGGCATCGATGCGCAGTGGCCCGAACGGCGTGACATAGCGCAGCCCGACGCCGGCGCCGACCTTGACATCGGAGAAATCGGGAGCTGATTTGGTCGATACGGTGCCGGCGTCGACGAACGGCACGATGCCGATCGTATCGGTGATGGCGATGCGCATCTCGACCGAGGTTTCGAAGAAGGACAGGCCGCCGATCGGCTGGCCGGTGAAGTCCTTGGGTCCGATGCCCTGATAGGCATAGCCGCGCACCGAACCGCCGCCCCCGGAATAAAAGCGCCGGTCGGCTGGCACATGTTCGAGGCTGGTGCCGACGATCGAACCGATGGCGACACGTTCGGCCAGCACGAATTTCGAAGCCGAGTCCAGCGACTGATAGGCCGACCCTTCGCCCCTCAGCTTCAGGAACGCCGCACCGCTCAAAATGTCGTAGCTGGGCTCGGCATAGGCCAGCACCCGGAAGCCGCTTGTCGGGTTCAGCCGGTTGTCCCGGTTGTCATAGACATATTGCAGCGGAATGCTGGCGATCAGGTATTTGTGCTTGCCGAAAGCGTCGTGGATGCGGGAATAGTCGAGCGCCACCTCGGCGGAAACCGTCTGCTTCTTGGTCAGCTCGTAGGACAGCCCGGTGCTGCCCTTGACCGAGAAATGGTCATAGGCGTCAGGATGTTCGAGTACCGTCTTGACGCCGGCGAAGAACTTCGATGCCGGCCCGATCACGCCCGGCTTTTCGAACATGATGCCGGCATTGTAGTTGAGCTCGCCGAGATCATTGCTGCCGATGCCGCTGATCTTGCCGTCGATGCGCAGCTTCTCGGCCCGGCCGAACAAATTGCGGTGGCCCCAATAACCTTCCAGGCCCAGCCCCTCGGTGTTGGAGAAGGTGCCGCCGACGCCGAAATAGCGTGGCTTGCGCTCGCTGACCTGGACGCCGATCGGAATGTTGCCGTCGGCATCGAGCGTGTCGGCTTCCTTGAACGTCACGCTGTTGAAGACCTCGAGCGCCAGCAGCCGGTCGCGCGCGTCATCGATCTCTTGCGGCGAGTACTGCCGGCCGCGCTTGAGGCCGGTCATGTATTCGGTGAAGTCGCGGTCGACCTTTTCGGTGCCTTCCACCGTTGTGTCGCCATAGCCGGCGACCGGCCCAGCGGCGACCGTCAGCGTCACGTCCAGCGTCGAAGTAGCGTGGTCGGCGACGATCTGCCGGTCCGTCACCTCTGCCAGCGGCCTGCCTTGCTCCTTCAGCGTCCGCACGATCAGCGCCTCGGCCTTGAGCACAGCGCCGGATCCCGCATCGCCGCCTGATATCAAGCCATAATCGGCGCTCATCAGCCCCGCTGCGTCGCCCTCGAGGTGGATATTGCCCAAGGTGAATTTCGGCCCGCTGGCGATGTCGATCACCACGGGAACCGGCTGCGGCCCCTTGAATTCGGCATCCGGCGGCAAATCGTCGAGCGGCTTGCCGTCGATGGTGACGGTGACGACGCCTTCGTAGCGGGCATCGGCATAGAGCGCGGCGACAAGCTGTTCGCGGTCGCTGCGCGCCTTGGCCATCAGCCCGAGCGAGCCGGAAACCGGACGCTCCTCGTCACTCTTCAGCGCCGAGGCATTTTCGAGCTTCTTGACCAGATCCTTGTCGGCGTCGGGGGCGGAAATGGTAACGGCGTAGCGCAGGGGATCGACGATATCGGCATCCTCGTCGCTGGACGACCCCCACAGCTTGATGCCGAAAAGCTCGAAAGCGGCCGCCGGCCGCGATTCGGCGACGAGCACGGTCGAGCACATCACGGCCAGCAGCAGGGCGCGCGGAAGCGCAAGCCCTGGCGCGCGACCTCCTGACATCTGCTCTTCATGCGCCGGCATTAAGACAACCTAGATTACAAAACTAAAATTGGAATGAAGTTCTGAAGCGCTCGTAAAGGGGCCACAATCCAATTGTCTGAAATAGGGCGGGCTTGGAATTCACACCTTTTGCGTCGCCGCAAGAAAGCGTGATCCCCTGTCCTATGGAGGTACTACCGGTCATCGGCCGGAAAGGAAACCGTTGGCAGGCGGAACCCTGCCGCGTCCTTGTGTTGACAAGCCTGACTGAAGCTTGATCATGCCCGGACGTCAGCTGTGTCTGGAGGGGTGTTATGGCAATGCGCGCGGCTCGTGGTCTGTCTATCCTGATTCTTCTGTTTTTAGGCTGGGCCAGTGTCCTGGCCTGGAGCAGCGCCGCGCAAGCGGCCGAGGCCCGGCGGATCGCGACAACGGACAATTCCGATTATTTCGGCTTTGATCTCAGGTCCGACCAGAATGTGACAATCGACCAGTGCAAGACGACATGCCTGGGAGACCCGGCCTGCCGTGCCTTCACCTACAACAAAAAAGCCAAATGGTGCTTCCTCAAATCCGACTACAACCAGCTGAAAACCTTCAACGGCGCGGTCGCGGGCAAGGTCGTCAACATCGATGGCGATCCTGATATCGGCGCGCCGCCGGAACTCGCTTTCTTCCCCAACTGGATGGCCGATCAGGCCCAGCAATACCGCAACAAGCTGCTCGGCCCGGCCTATGACAAGCCGACCGAAGGCATGGCTGCCTTGCTGAACGCCGCCGAACAGGCCGTGCTGACCGGGGATCACCGCTCCGCCATGCTGAAATACGAGGCCGCGGTCTCGGTGCTGCCCGATGATGGTCCGCTCTGGCTCAACCTGGCGCGTGAAACGCTGGCCGTTCAGCCCGCCGCTAGCACCTCCGAAGCCTCCACTTTGCCGGCGAACGGCACGTCGGCCGCTTTCAATGCCTATAAATTGCTGCGCACCACCAAGACGCGCGCCGAAGTGCTGGCGCTGCTCGGCAACGGGCTCGACAAGCGCGATCTCTACCGGCCGGCGCTGCAGGCCTATGAGGCCAGCCTTGCGCTGAACCCTTCGCCGGCGGTCCAGGCCGACTATGCCGATCTCAAGGCCCGCAAGGGTTTCCGCGTTGTCGATCACACCATCGACGCCGACACCAGCGCGCCGCGCATCTGCGCGCAATTCTCCGAGGATCTGGTCAAGACCGGCGTCGACTACGCGCCGTTCGTCACCGTCGACAACGCGCCACCCAAGGGCGTCGAGGCCAAGGACAAGCAAATCTGCGTCGAAGGGCTGGAGCATGGTCAGCATTACGACGTCACCTTCCGCGCCGGCCTGCCGGCGGCAATCGGCGAAGTGACCGCGGCCCCCGTGGTGCTGTCGATCTATGTCCAGGACCGCGCACCGTCCGCCCGCTTCACCGGTGACAGCTTCGTGCTGCCGGCCGGCGCGCGCCGCGGCATTCCGATCGTCACCGTCAACATGAATGCCGCCGAAATGAAGCTCTACCGCGTCGGCGATCGTTCGCTGGCCCAGCTTCTGTCGGGCTACCAGTTCCTGCACCAGCTCGACGGCTACGACATCTCCAACATTTCCGAGCAGATGGGCGCGCCGGTCTGGCAAGGCCAGCTCGACATCGCCAATGATCTCAACAAGGAGGTCACCACCTCCTTCCCGGTCGACGAGGCGGTGCCGCAGCGCAAGCCCGGCGTCTACGTGCTGACCGCGC
The DNA here is from genome assembly GCF_003997835.1 of Mesorhizobium sp. M7A.F.Ca.CA.004.12.1.1. NCBI lineage: Bacteria > Pseudomonadati > Pseudomonadota > Alphaproteobacteria > Hyphomicrobiales > Phyllobacteriaceae > Mesorhizobium > Mesorhizobium sp. M7A.F.Ca.CA.004.12.1.1. Next base: position 788 of record NZ_RZRK01000477.1, on the reverse strand, counting down.
AGGCCGTCAACGACAAGAGCGACAACTACAATTCGATGGCCACGCAATGGTTCGTCGTCTCCGACATCGGCCTGTCGACCTATACGGGGCAGGACGGGCTCAACGTCTTTGCGCGTTCACTGGGCAGCGCCAAGCCGATAGCCGGCGCCGAACTGACGCTGGTTGCCAGGAACAATGAGGTTCTCGGCACGGCGACATCGGATGCCGACGGCCATGCCGTCTTCAACCCCGGCCTGACGCGCGGCGACGGCGGCATGGTGCCGGCCGTGCTGATGGCCAAGCAGGGCGACAATGATTTCGTCTTTCTAGATATGGGCCGGGCCGGCTTCGACCTGTCCGACCGCGGCGTCACCGGGCGCGCGGCGCCAGGTGCGCTGGACGTCTATGCCTGGACCGAACGCGGCATCTACCGCGCCGGCGAAGATGTTCATGTCGCGGCGCTTGCCCGCGACGGCGCCGCCAAGGCGGTCGAGAACCTGCCGTTGACGTTCGTCTTCTCGCGCCCCGACGGCGTCGAGGACCGCCGCATCGTCAGTGACGGCGCTTCGGCCGGTGGCCATGCCGTCGACCTGCCGCTCGAACCCAACGCCATGCGAGGCACCTGGTCGGTGTCGATATACACCGATCCCAAGCAGCCGGCCGTGGCCAGCCACATGTTCCTGGTCGAGGATTTCGTGCCGGATCGCATCGAATTCGACATGAAGGCCGACAAGCAGGAAATCGCCCAGGGCGAAACCGCCAACATCGACATTGACGGCCGCTTCCTCTATGGCGCGCCGGCGGCGGGC
>NZ_RZRK01000476.1:0-4874 GCF_003997835.1 Mesorhizobium sp. M7A.F.Ca.CA.004.12.1.1 | reverse complement strand
CTCCTGAACGGGCCAACCTTGACCTTCCCTGTGACCCTCTCGATTGCTTCCCGCCTTGCATCAAATCTGTTGCAACAGTTCCGAGCCTTCACGTTTCAACCTCTGCCGGCGCCTGCCGGCCAGGCGAATTCCGCCGAGGCGGCGGCCGAATCGGCGTCCTCGTCGAAGACCATATCCAGCGAATGACGGAGCTCTTTCATCATGCCGTCCTGGCGCGACAGCGCTGCAATGCGGCGTTCGCAATTCAGGATTGACTGTGTCAGTGCGCTGACTTCCGAAGACCGCTTGTCGGAAGCTGAGCCGTTCTCCATGGCTTCGACCAGGAAGGCGGCGTTGGTCGACGTTGTCCGGTAGCGATTCTCAAGCCCGGTTCTTTCGGCCTCGATCTCGGCCGCAATTTGTTCGAACAGCTTTGCCAGACGATCAAGACGTGAAACATCGGCCTGCCGGTCGCGGGCCGGATCCCTTGATCTGAAACCGAATATCGAGGCCATGGGCTCAGGTTCCTGTCATCGCCGGCTTGTGGGCCGGGCTTCTGGCCGATCCCCGCAGCCGGGGCTCAAAAACTCGCCTTGCATTGTCCTGCTCCTCTGAAGGAGAGACATCGGACCAATCCGATCGGGGGCCAGTTCGGCTGGTCGTCCAATATGCTGCACCGCAACATAGACTGCCATCGTCGGAGCCGCGAGGCAACCACCCAATTCGTAAACTCATAAATCCAGCCGAAATGGTTTGCGTGATGACGTGTCGCGAGCGGACAAACCGCAGGCCTCGGGCCTCGCTCTCAGCGTTCCTTGCCCATGCTGGTTCCAGCCATCAGAAAGCGCCGCGGCGGCACAGGCTTTTGGCTGGACATAAGGCCGACGCGACGAAACAGCGCCTCGAGCTTGTCGGAAGCCACGCCCTGGACGATGGGGACGAGGTTGGACAGGCTGGCGAAAGCGTAAGCCGCGGCCGATGCCAGCCCCCGCTCAGCCTTGACGTCAAGGAAATTGCGCAGCCGATATTTGTCGCGCACGTGCCGTTCATGCCGCCGCAGCACCGCCTTCGAGCCTTCCGGCAGACTGTCGATCGCCAGCAGCGCCAGATCCGCATCGGCCAAACGCTTCAGGTCCTGAGTCTTGTGGCGGCCGCTCAAAGAATCGGCGCGGACGACGGCGCCGTAGCCGCAGGAGCGAATGACCTTGAACCGCGCCCCGCATGCGACTGCGCGGGCGTAGAGTTCATAGTCCTCGCCCAGCCGCAGGCTCTCGTCGTAGCTCAACCCGTGGCGGTGGAGGAAGGCACGGCTTATCACCGGCTTCAAGAAGCCCAGTTCGCCCCTCTGCACGCGGCGCCTGGAGATGTTGCCTTCGACGAAGCGCTCGAAATCGAGGAATTCCGGATCGGCGGCAAATTGCGGCGCGACGATTTTCGTCGCGTCGCCCGTCGCATCATCCCTGATCAGCATGATGTTGTCGGCTGCGAAATCCCAATCGGCCCCGGCAAACAGGTTGCGAAACCGGCCTTCGAGGAAAAAATCGTCGGCATCAAGAATGCTGATGAACGGCGATTTCGAGCCGGCGATGGCTGCGTTGCGGGCAAAGGAGGGGCCGCGATTGACATCGAGGCGCATCACGGAGAGCCGCCCGCTGCCATCATCGGCGGATCGTGCGACATCGGCGGTGTCGTCGGTAGAGGCATCATCGACAACGACGACCTCCGCCACTTCCGGTTCGCGCAACGCGGATGCGATGGCGACGGCGATTGTCGCTGCGGCGTTTTTTGCCGCGATGATCACGCAGACCTCGAATTTCGTCATCGACATGGATTTGCCTCTCGTACAGGTAATATCGATTTGCCCTCGCCCCGTACTCCTTCGATGCCCTACAGAATTGCCATCAGCACCCAATTTGCCTTCATTCAGCGACTTCCCGGCCGCTCGAAGATGCGGCGGCTGATATCGGCGGACGCCGCCCAGCCGGCTTCGGCCAGATAGCGGACCGGCGCGCGGCCGCACAGTTCCCACAGCACCGTTCGCCGCTGTGGCCACCGCAGCGACGGCAGCCATGGCGCGATGACCATGCTGAGCAGATCCTCATTGCCGATGCGCGACAGGATCCTGGTCGCGCGCTGCGACAGCAGCGTGCCAGCGCCGCCGAGTAGCACATCGGCGGCGCGCAGGCCAAGCAGCAGCGTGTCGTCCAAACCTTGTACGGTTGCGGCATCGAGCAAACGCTGCTGATCCCCCTCGTCGAGGCGGGCGGCGCTGGCACCGATATCACAGACGTAGCCCGCGCAGGGTTCCCGGTTGAAAAGTGCCTTGGCGACGCTGATGCAGGACAAAAGCAAAGTATCGGCCACCGAGGTGAACGGCACCGTCGCACCGGCGATTTCGACCTGTCGCTTGCGCCGCAGAAACCCGTCCGCGTCGCGCGGGCTTGGCGAGCCGGGCTGCTGGAGGCGGTAATGGAGATCTACCGTGGACGACCTCGGCCCGTCGTCCCGGGTCATGTGCTGTTCGCCGAGGAAGCGGACCCACCAGACGGAGTTCGACTTGCCTGATACCTCATAACCGATCTGGCGAAGCGCATCACGCGCCCTGAAAAATCCGAGCGGCGAAACAAGGATGTCGACATCGCCGGACGGCTTCATGAAGTGGTCGTCGTAGAGAAGCTGCTGCTGGAACGGACCCTTCAGAAAAACAAAATCGATCTCGCTGGCGCGCAGCACATCATGGACCGCCATGGAATCCATGATGCAGGACGCGTTCATCGAAACCGTCCTCCTGCGGTAGGTGTCGAGCCATCGGAAAAGCTCAGGCGGCCTCTCAAGCGCGGGTGCGCGCGAAAGGGCCTTGAGGACAAAGGTGGCGACCTTGTTCAGCCTGGCGATGTCGGCAATTTTGGCACCGTCCAGATCACGCATCGAAATGTCGCCCGCGCCGGCGTGCGGCCCGGCAAAATACAATCGCAGGCAGGCCTGTACGTAGGCCACCTCGTCGGCACAGCCGGCGGCGCGCAATCGTTCGTATGAGCCGTCAGGCAAGGCCATTTAGCGCACAATCTCCCAAGAAAGCGGTTTGCGCGAACACTTATGCTGCACGTGCGAAGCAAACATCACCAAAAACCTCGATGCCGTAAAGCCTTTCCTTTTGCAGTGCGAATTTTTGCAACCGAAGCGTCTATCGAGATCGCGTCGGAAAGAAGTGAGAACCGCGGCTGAAATATCCTTGCCAGGTCTTTTAGCCGATCCGCGGCCGAATTTTCCAAACCGAAAATTCTTTCCATTAGCGAAGCCTAAAAATAAGCACAAAACAAACGATTTATGCAAGCAAAATCATATGCTTAAAGAATCAGCACAGGCGCTGCCATCATGCCCAAGGAATCGGCTAAAAAGTGACAAGTTTTAGGCATGGCCGCTCATGTCCTGACGCCAGCAACGTAATTGATTAACGGAAGGTAAAACAGTCTTGACTCATAAATGCTGCCGTGCAGCTATTGCATTGCAGCATAAAAGTGCTGACGGCACTCGACAGGCCGTTTCCAGTCCTAAATCGGAGAGTAAAATGGAACAGAATGTTGAAAAGCATGAATACGAGACACCAAGCCTGACGGTTCATGGTTCGATTGAGACCATCACCCAGGGTGGCGGCGGCAACACGGCGATCGACGCGTCGTTCCCCGCGCACACGCCGATCGGCGACCTGACGTTCTCCTGAGACTTATAGCCGTTTCCAGAGTGACATTTTGGGACTCTGGATTCAAAAGCAGACGTAAGAGGGGTCGGGGGGCCAGCCTCCCGACTTCTCCTGCGCCAACCGGAGATGTCGAAGCGTTTTGTCAGTGAGGTGCGGGGATGAACGGGAAGCAATCCGACCATGATCTGGCCGACCACGATAGCGTGAGTGCGACCAAGGATGCCGTGGCCTGCGAGTTCGGCGATGGCTTGGCGCTGCTCAATCTCAAATCCAATGTCTACTACAGCCTGAATGGCGTCGGCGCCTTCATCTGGGATTTGATCCAGGAGCCCCGGTCGATCGGCGACATCCGCAGCGCCGTGCTTGCGCGCTATAATGTCGACCCGGTGCGCTGCCAGGCCGATGTCGACGCATTGCTGAAGGGCCTGACTGATAATGGGCTTGCGAGACGGCATCATGAGGCACTTGTCTAAACCGGCCCAGCACAAGACGCTGGTTTCGCAGGCCATAGTTTCGCGGGCCCTGGTTTCGCGGGCCACGGCTTTACGGCAGGAACCCGCGAGGGAAACAGGCCTCAAGCAGTCGAAGCGCGGCGAAAGCCGGCACGGGCTGGTCAGGATTTTCTCCCTGAGCGGCTCGGAAATGATCTTCCTTGGCCATTGCCTGCTGGTGGTGGCGACAGTTCGGCTGGGGCTGACGCTGCTGTCCTACAATCGTGTACGCAGCCTGGTGACGCGCCTAGACGCGCGGCAGTGCGCTTCAATGGGCGAACTGCGGCGTGTCGCCTGGGGCGTTGCCGCCGCGGCCCGTTTCGTCCCTTACGCTACGTGCCTGACCCAGGCGCTCTCCGGCCAGTATATTCTCGCCCGCCAAGGCAATGAATCGACGATACGCATCGGCATCGAACGTGGTACGGGCGAGCAGTTGAAAGCACATGCCTGGCTGGTCAGCGACAACCATATCGTGCTTGGCGGATCGATCGACGGCTTCGCCCATCTCGTCGACCACGGCAGCCGATGAGCGGCGTCGCTGGAATCCTGCTGCGCGGAGCACACGCACCGGCGGTCGCGGCGGCAGACATTCAGCAAATGCTGGCGCGCATGCGCCATCGCGGTCCTGACGGCAGTTCTTGGTGGCTGGACACCAGCATCGCCCTTGGCCACGCCTGGCTCAACACATCGGATGAGGTCGGCCC
>NZ_RZRK01000475.1:0-4882 GCF_003997835.1 Mesorhizobium sp. M7A.F.Ca.CA.004.12.1.1 | reverse complement strand
GCTGTGGAATAGCCGCTGGCTGCTTGCGGCCGGCGTCGTTGCGGTTCTCGCTGTTTATGCCTTGGCCGGGATTTCAGCCTATGTCGTCCCCGCGGCGCTGCTGTTGCTGCTTGCAGCGGCAATACTGCCGACCGCCGGCGCGCGCCAATCCACCGGCAGCGGCGCTGCCATCGAGGCCATCGGCCTGCAGCGGCTCTCGGGTGAATATCTGGCCGCCGCCGTCGCCGATCCGCTGATCATCTTCGACCGGACCGCCACCATCGTCCATGCCAACGCCGCCGCCTTCGCCGCCTTCGGCGGCATCGCGCCAGGCATGTCGCTGTCGTTGAAATTCCGGGCGCCGGAGATGCAAACCCTGCTGGATGGAGTACTATCTGGTGATATCGCCTCCGATGTCGTCGACTACATGGAGAAACTGCCGGTCGAACGGGCCTACCGGGTGAGTGTGTCCTCGGTCGGTCACGCCACCGATCTCTATGTGCTGGTGTTCAAGGACCAGAGCGAAGCACGCCGGATCGACCGCATGCGCGCCGATTTCATTGCCAATGCCAGCCATGAACTGCGCACGCCGCTCGCCTCAATCGCCGGCTTTATCGAAACGCTGCGCGGGCCAGCCCGCAACGACGCGGCGGCGCGCGACCAGTTTCTGCAGATCATGCAGAGCCAGACCGGTCGCATGGCGCGTCTGATCGACGATTTGTTGTCGCTGTCGCGGCTCGAGATGAAACCCTATCTGAAGCCGGGAACCGAGGTGGATCTGCGGCAGACAGTCGACAGCGTTATCGACTCGCTCGGACCGCTGGCCAGCGAAAACGCCGTCGCCATCGAGCGGCACTACGCCGATGGGCCGCTTCATGTGCCTGGCGATCGCGATGAGCTTTTCCAGGTTTTCGAGAACCTCCTGGAAAACGCCTGCAAATACGGGCAGTCGGGTGGGCGGGTGGTTGTATCCATAGCCCATAGCGATGCCGGATCAGAGCCGGGCATCGACGTGACGATCAGGGACTTTGGCCCTGGCATTCCCGAGGAGCACATTCCGCGCATTACCGAGCGCTTCTACCGCGTCGACGTCGAGACCAGCCGGACCCAGAAGGGTACCGGCCTCGGCCTGTCGATCGTCAAGCATATACTGACGCGCCACAACGCCCGGCTTTCGATCAAGTCCGAAGTCGGCAACGGCGCGGCATTCTCGGTTCATTTGCCGACTCACTGATATCGCCCTAATTCAAAGGGACTGTTTCTTTTTTCTGTCATCCGGCTAGCGTATCAGCGGGGATTCGAGGAAACGACTCAAAATCAAAACACCCCGTGGGAAGGCATTTTGCCATGCAGTCCGTGCACATCGTCAGCGCTTATGACGAGGAGTTGAAATATCTGTCGAAGCGCATCGCCGCGATGGGAGGTCATGCCGAGCGCATGGTCGAACAGGCGGTCACCGCTCTCGTCAATGCCGACCCAGGCCTTGCCCAGAAGGTCATCCGCGACGATACCGTACTGGACGAGGGCCAGCGCGAAATCGACGACAAGGCCATCATCATCATTGCCAAGCGTCAGCCGATGGCGGCGGATTTGCGCGAGATCGTCGGGACCATTCGCATCTCCGCCGACCTCGAACGGGTTGGCGATCTCGCCAAGAACGTTGCCAAGCGGGTGGTCGCCGTCACCGACGGACGCCAGCCGACCAGCCTGTTCCGCGGCCTCGAGGCCCTGTCCAACCTGGCGTTGACCCAGCTCAAGGAAGTGCTCGACGTCTACGCGTCTCGCTCGGTGGAGAAAATCGGCTTCGTGCGCGATCGTGACGACCAGATCGACGCCATGTACACATCGCTGTTTCGCGAATTGCTGACCTACATGATGGAAGATCCGCGCAACATCACGCCCTGTACGCATCTGCTGTTTTGCGCCAAGAACATCGAGCGTATCGGTGATCACGCCACCAACATCGCTGAGACCATCTATTACATCGTCACCGGCGATCAGTTGCCGGCTGAGCGGCCCAAGGGTGACAAGACCGACAAAATCAGTCTTTCCGAGACGCAGCCGGTGAAGTGAACGCGCCTCTCGAACCGTCACCCGATTTACGCTAAGCTTTCTGGGCTTTGCCTCTATCCTCGCCCGTGGATTTGCTCCGGGAGGTCGTGATGGAAAATGCTCGGAACCTGACCCCGGCGCCTGGGCCGATATCCGGCATTATCGCTTGCGGCGTCTACACGGCGGGGCGCCGCATCGCCGACATTCCCATCGAGGAAGCCGGCGAATGGGCAAAGAAATCCGGTCATGTCGTCTGGATCGGCCTTTTGGAGCCCGACCGTAACCTGTTGCTGCGCGTCCAGGCGCAGTTTCACCTGCATGAGTTGGCGATCGAGGATGCCGAGCACCCGCACCAGCGGCCGAAGATCGAGCAATATGGCGACGCCTTGTTCATCGTCGCCCGCACGGCGCAGTTGATCGACGGTCGGGTCACTTTCGGCGAGACCCATTTGTTCGTCGGCTCAGGCTACATCGTCAGCGTCAGGCACGGTCCCTCGACGTCCTATGCCGCCGTTCGTCAGCACTGGGAAAGCTGCCCGCACTCGCTGGCCAAGGGTGAGGATTTCGTCCTCTATGCCATTCTCGATTTCATCGTCGACAATTACATGCCGGTGCTCGAGCAGATCGAGGACGAAGTCGAGGCGATCGAGGACAAGGTTCTGCTGAAGCCGATGACCGCTCCCGACATCGAACGGCTCTATATGCTGCGCCGCGATCTCCTGCGCCTGCGCAATGCCGCGCTTCCGCTGGTCGAAGTCTGCCGACGGCTGACCAGCGCCGAGCTGCCGCAGATACAACCGCCATGCACCCGCTGTTCCGCGACGTGACCGACCACATCCGCACCGTCCAGGAGAAGATCGACAGCCTGCGCGAAGTGCTGGCGTTCGCTTTCGAGGCCAGCCTCCTAGTCGGCCAGAGTCAGGAAACGGCGAACACCAAGAAACTCGCCTCATGGGCCGCCATCCTGGCGGTGCCGACGGCGCTCGCAGGCATCTACGGCATGAACTTCGACAGTATGCCGGAACTGAAGATGGAGTACGGCTACCCGGTGGTGCTGACCGCGATCGCGGTGATCTGCACGTTCCTCTACTGGCGGTTCAGGAAGAACGGTTGGCTGTGAAAGAGAGCGAATAGCGAATAGGGAGTAGCGAATAGCGAACACAAAAACGGCTTGCTTCCTGTGACGGAAGGCAAGCCGTTTCTATTCGCTATTCGCTATTCGCTATTCGCTATTCGCTATTCGCTATTCGCTATTCGCTATTCGCTATTCGCTATTCGCTCAGCGACTCCGCCGCCGCTCCGATGCCGGCTGGAACGCCACGCGGGCGTGGTATTTGCAGTAGGGTCCGGTTTCGGCGGCTTCGTTGCCGCAGAAATGGAAGTCCTCTGAAAGCGGGTCACCGTTCGGCCATTTGCAGGTGCGCTCGGTCAGTTCGACCAGCTGCAGATGCCGCGAGATCGGCAGCACGACATTCTCAACCGGACGGATGTAATGGCGTGCCACGGGTTCGGCGTCGAACTGCGTCTGCAAGGCGGTCGCGCCGATCGATGTCGTGACATGGCGTGCCGTGGTTGCAGCGCGTGATACCGATTTCTGGACGGTCGATCCTTGCGCTGCCTTCTTCTGGCGTGCCGGTGTGGCGGTCGAGCGTCCGCGGCCCGACAGTTTCAGCCGATGCACCTTCCCGATGACCGCGTTGCGGCTGACCCCTCCAAGCTGCGCAGCAATCTGGCTTGCGCTCAGACCCTCCGACCACAGTTTTCTCAAGAGTTCTACCCGCTCGTCAGTCCAGTTCATGAGACCGCGCTCCTCTAAGCGTGCGGCAATCGGAATCCTTCTCCCGACCCGGCAACATTTGCCGGGGCAGACACCACATATATCTGGTGATTAGGTCCGCCGCACGAAATCTAGTTATTTCTCGACTACAACTACTCTATGCGCTGACTCGGTGACAAGAGTCCCAAGTGCAACACGAATCGGTTTTTTCGGTTTTCCCCAACTTGCCCGGTCGCTGATGAGCCGGCGTCCCGTCGGGAGGCTTGCCGCGCGCCACTACGCGACGTTTTCGTTGACTTCATGGCCGAAAAACAGGATAAGCCGCACAGGCCGCCGCTTTGGCGGCTTTTTTGATTTTCCGGTACCGGAGACGCATATAATGAGCGGTTCGGCGCTTTACGAGACCTTTGCTCGCGCACCCTTGGCCTTCGACCACGGGGAAGGCACATGGCTGATTACCGACAAGGGCGAGCGATATCTCGACTTTGCCGGCGGCATCGCCGTCAATTCGCTGGGCCACAGTCATCCGCATCTGGTCGCCGCACTCACCGAGCAGGCCGCCAAGCTGTGGCATGTCTCCAACCTATACGAGATCCCCGGGCAGAACCGGCTTGGCGAGCGGCTGGCCGACGCCACCTTCGCCGACAAGGTGTTCTTCACCAATTCCGGCGCCGAGGCGCTGGAATGCGCGATCAAGACGGCGCGCCGCTACCAGTTCGTCAACGGACACCCCGAGCGCTTCCGCGTCATCACCTTCGAAGGCGCCTTCCATGGCCGCACGCTGGCGACCATCGCGGCCGGCGGCCAGTACAAATATCTCGAGGGCTTCGGCCCCAAGGTCGAAGGTTTCGATCAGGTCGGTTTCGACGACATCGACGCCGCCGAAAAGGCGATCACGCCGGAGACGGCCGCCATCCTGATCGAGCCGGTGCAGGGCGAGGGCGGTATCCGCCCGGTGCCGACGCAATCGCTGAAGCGGCTCAGGCAATTGTGCGAACAGCACGGCCTGCTGTTGATCTTCGACGAGGTCCAGTGCGGCATCGGCCGTACCGGCAAGCTGTTCGCGCATGAATG
>NZ_RZRK01000474.1:0-4919 GCF_003997835.1 Mesorhizobium sp. M7A.F.Ca.CA.004.12.1.1 | reverse complement strand
GGCCGATCAGGCCGGCGGCATGCCATGTCGTGCCCGACGTCAGCTGTTTGCGTTCGAGAAGCACGATATCGGTCCAGCCAAGCTTGGCCAGGTGATAGGCGACCGAACAGCCGGAAACGCCGCCGCCGATGATGACCGCCCTTGCTTTGGCGGGAACTGCCTTGGCGGTCATGCTGCCTCGCGACGGTAGCTGGAAGCAAAGCGGCGCAGACGAAGTGCAGCTTCCTGCAGCACCGGTTCGGGCTGGCAGAGACTGATGCGAATGTGGCCGGCGGCCGCCTCGCCGAAGCTGGAGCCGGGCATGACGCCGACCTTTTCCTTGTCGAGCAGGGCCCAGGCGAATTTCTCATCGTCCGGTTCGACGGCCGAGATGTCGAGCATGACATACATGCCGCCCTCCGAACCGCGCACGGTCACGTCGTTCATGCCCCGCACGGCGTCGAGCAAGACGGTGCGGCGTGCCGCGTAACGTTCGGCGATCTCCTTGACGCCGTAACGGTTCTCCAGCGCCTCGGAACAGGCGATCGAGATGAAGGCCGGCAGGCCGTAGGTCGTCACCAGATTGAGATTGATCATGAGCGTGATCATCTCCTCCGGTCCCGTCAGCCAGCCCATGCGCCAGCCGGTCATGCCGTGGCTCTTGGACATCGAATTGATGACCAGCGTGCGCTCGGCCATCCCTGGCAGCGAGCGCGGCGAGACGTGCTCGCCGCCGCCGAGCGTCCAGTAGACTTCGTCCGACAGCAGCCAGAGGTCGTGCTCCCGGCAGACTTCTGCCAGTTGCTCCAGCCGCTCGCGCGAATAGACCGCACCTGTCGGATTGTTCGGCGTGTTGATCAGGATAGCGCGCGTGTTCGGCCGGATTGCCGCGCGGATCATGTCGGCACGTGGCTGGAAGCCATCCTCGGCCGGTGTCTCGACGACGGTGAAGTCAGCGCCTGCGGCGCTGAACGTGTTGGGATAGGTGGCATAATAGGGCGCCACGACGATGGCGTGGTCGCCCTGGTCGAGCACGCCCTGCACGGCCGCATAGAGTGCGGCCTGGCCGCCCGGCGTGGCGATCACCTGATCCGGCGACGTCTCGACGCCGGTGCAGGCGCTCGAGGCCGCCGCCATCGCCTTGCGCAGGCGCGGCAGGCCGGGAAGCGGGGTGTAGTGATGATTGCTGCCGCGAACCGCGGTCACACAGGCTTCGATCGTCTGCGAAGGCGTGTCGAAATCATGGTCGCCGACCGACAGCATGATGATGTCTTCGCCGGCCTCCTTGCGCGTCCAGGCGGCGAAATGGACTTCCCAGCCGTCCTTGCCCGAAGGCACGATGCCGGAAATGCGCGATGATGGTCTAGGCATGCAAAACTCCCGAAATTTCGTAGCCGGCCTGTTCGAGCCGGTCGCGCAGAGCGGCGATGTGCGGTGGTCCGACTTCGCAGCAGCCGCCAACGATGCTTGCCCCAGCCTCGACCCAGCCGATCGCCTGGTCGGCATAGGCATCCGGGCCAAGGTCGTGACGAGCGTGCAGCACATCGACGGTGCCGCCGTGCTTGAGTGCTTCGGTTGACGTGAAGCCATTGGCGTAGGCGCCGACCGGGCCGCCGAGGCCGATCAGTTCAGGCAAAGCCGCGGCGATTGCTTCCGGCCGGCAGCAATTGACCAGCCGCGCGGCGACTGCCAGGCCGTCGAGCGCGCTTGCCGCGGTGGCTATCGCTTCGCCGCTGCGCAGCCGCGGCTTGCCGTGGTCGGCCAGCGTCCACGACACCCATACCGGCTTGCCGCTTTCCGATGCCGCGGTGACCGCCGCGCGGGCTTCGTCCGCCGACGCCATGGTTTCACACAGGAACAGGTCGACGCCATCGGCCTGCTCGGCAACGATGCGGCGGTAAATATCGAGCGTGTCCTCGAAGGAAATGGTCAGTGCCGGTGCATAGCTGCCGAAAAGCGGCGATAGGCAGCCGGCGATGGCTGCATCGCCGGCCTCGTCGCGGGCCTGTCTGGCCAATTCGATGCCGCGCTTCTGCAACGGCTTGAAGAGGTCTTCCGCGCCCTCGCGCGCCAGGCGTTCGGGTGTTGCCGAATAGGTGTTGATGGTGATGACACGGGCGCCGGCACGGATGAATTCCGCGTGCAGGTCGCGCACCAGATCCGGTTCGTCGATCAGCACCCGGGCTGACCATAGCGGCGTCGGCTCGGATTTGCTGCGGCGGACCAGTTCCTGGCCCATGCCGCCATCGGTGAGGATGATTTTCTTCATGCGCGCAGCCTTTCGTTCTTCGGATCCCACAACGGTTCATCCTTCTGCACGATCGCCTGAAAGCGGTCACCGAAGATTTCGACCTCGACTGATGTGCCTGGCTCGGCCAGATCGGCGCGCAGCATGCCGAGCGCGATCGACTTGTCGACCCGGTGGCCCCAACCGCCGGACGTCGTCTCGCCGACGATCTTGCCGTCACGCCAGAGCGTCGACACCGAAGGGGCGTCGCAGTCGCCCGGGTTCTCTATAACCAGCGTGACGAAGCGCTTCTTCACGCCTTGCTGCTTTTCGTTCTGGAGTGCAGCCTTGCCACGGAAATCGGGCTTGTCCCATTTGACGAAGCGCTCCAACCCGCCCTGCAGGATCGAATAGTCGGTCGACAGGTCGCCCTTCCAGGTGCGGTAGCCTTTTTCAAGCCTGAGTGAATCCAACGCATACATGCCGAACGGCTTCAGCCCATGTTGCTGGCCTGCCGCGCAGACGGCGTCGAAGATGGCTGATGTGTCGTCCACCCTGGTGTGGATTTCCCAGCCGAGTTCGCCGGCGAAGGAGACGCGCACGAGTTTGGCCCAGCGACCGGCGATCTTTGTCTCCTGATGCGTCAGCCATGGCAAAGTGAGGTCGGCTTCGCAGACATCGGCGAGGATTTTCCGCGAGTTGGGGCCGGCCAGGATCTGGGTCGAGAATTCCTCGGTCCGGTCGATCAGCCTGAACGGCGCATCCTTGGGCATGCGCGATTTCAGCCATTCGAAATCGTGCCACTGCGCGACCGCCGCGGTGATCAGCGTCATCAGGTTGTCGTCGTGGCGCACCACGGACATTTCGGTGACGATGCGGCCCTTGTCGTCGGCGAAATAGACGAGACCGATGCGGCCTGCCTTCGGCACCAGCCCGGTGACCTGCAGGCTCAGCCATTCGGCGGCACCGGGACCGTCGAGGTTGAAGCGCGAGAAGCCCGGCAGGTCCAAAATGCCGGCGGCATCGCGCACGGCCAGGCACTCCTCGCGCACGCGATGATGCCACGGTCCGTCGCGGCGGAAGGTCAGCGTGGCTTCCTCGGAAATGTCATCGCCGTCTTGTGCGTACCAGGTGGCACGCTCCCAGCCATTATAGGCGTCGAAGCGGCCGCCGAGCGCCTTGATGCGATCATGGATCGGCGACAGCTTGCGGTCGCGGCCTTCCGGCCAGGCATGGCGCGGGAACTGGATGGCATATTCGTTGCCGTAGATCTCCATGCCCTTGGCGACGCAGTAGTCCGGCGCCGAGGCAAAGGAAGTGAAGCGGCGCGGGTCGCACGACCACATGTCCCATTCGGTCCGGCCCTCTGTCACCCATTCGGCCAGCACCTTGCCGGCGCCGCCACCCTGGGCAATGCCGAAGGTGAAGACGCAGGCCTCGAAGGCATTGGGAACCCCGGGCATCGGGCCGATCAGCGGGTTGCCGTCCGGCGTGTAGGGGATCGGCCCGTTGATCACCTTGGACAGGCCGGCGGTGCCAAGGATCGGCACGCGGGCGACGGCATCGGCCAGATAATGTTCCAGCCGGTCGAGGTCGTCGGGGAACAATTGAAAGGAAAAATCCTCCGGCATCGGGTCGTTGTGGCTGGCCCAATGCGCGCGGCAATTGCGCTCATAGGGGCCGAGATTCATCCCGTTCTTCTCCTGGCGCAGATAGTAGGAGGTGTCGACGTCGCGCAGCAGCGGCAGTTTCTTGCCCTGTTCCTTCGACCATGCCGCCAGTTCGGGAATCTCCTCGAACAATATGTACTGATGGCTCATCACCATCATCGGCACGTCGCGGCCGAACATCCGGCCGACTTCGGCGGCGCGGTAGCCGGCGGCATTGACGACGATCTCGCAGCGGATCTCACCTTGCGCCGTCTCGACCACCCACTCGTCGTTCTCGCGGCGCACGCCTGTGACCGGGCAGAAGCGGATGATCTTCGCGCCCATGTCGCGCGCGCCCTTGGCCAGCGCCTGGGTGAGCTGCGCCGGATCGATGTCGCCGTCGCTCGGGTCGTAGAGCGCGCCTTTCAAATCATGCGTCTCGATGAAGGGATAGCGGCGCTGGATCTCGTCGACGCCGACGATGTCGATGTCCATACCCTGGTAGCGGCCCATGCCCTTGGCGCGCTGAAATTCCTGCATGCGCTCTTTCGTGTGGGCAAGGCGCAGCGAGCCGGTGACGTGATAGTTCATGGGATAGTCGACCGCGTCGGCCAGCCCGCGATAAAGCTCGGTCGAATAGCGCTGCATGTTCATCAGCGACCAGGACGAGGAGAAAGTCGGCACGTTGCCGGCGGCATGCCAGGTCGAGCCCGAAGTCAGCTCGTTCTTTTCCAAGAGCACGCAGTCGGTCCAGCCCGCCTTGGCGAGATGGTAGAGCGCGGAAGTGCCGACGGCACCGCCTCCGATGATCACCACGCGCGCCGTGCTCGGCAAACCCGCCATGTTCTTCTCCAAACTTGAACTCAATAGACGGGTGGTGAAACCACCCAGATGACAATTGCAGGCTCCGCGCCCGGATTGCGCCAGCGGTAAGGCTTGCCTTCAAAGCGAAAGGAGTCGCCTTCGCCAAGCCGATGCCAGACACCTCCGATCTCGATGTCGAACAGCCCGGAGGCGACGTATCCAGCTTCTTCGGTCGGCCGCTGCGCCTCGGCCTTCAGTTC
>NZ_RZRK01000473.1:0-4924 GCF_003997835.1 Mesorhizobium sp. M7A.F.Ca.CA.004.12.1.1 | reverse complement strand
GCTCTACACCGAGATACCCAAGGGAGAGGCGACAGGCCATCTCGAAGTCAGGCCGAATGCCATGGCGATCAAGATCAACCATGACGCCAGCGGAAAGGTGACCGGCGTTGTCTACGCCGACAAAGACGGCAAGCTGCAGGAGCAGAAGGCGCGCATCGTCGCGGTTGCCGGCAATTCGATCGAGAGCCCGCGGCTGCTGCTCAATTCGGCGTCGGGGAAATTCCCCGATGGGCTTGCCAACTCGTCGGGTCAGGTCGGCAAGAACTACATGCGTCACACCACCGGCTCGGTCTATGCCATCTTCGACAGACCGGTGCACATGTATCGCGGCACGACCATGGCCGGCATCATCCGCGACGAGGCGCGGCATGATCCATCGCGCGGTTTCGTTGGTGGCTACGAGTTCGAGACGCTGTCGCTCGGCCTGCCGTTCATGGCAGCGTTTCTTGATCCGGGCGCATGGGGGCGCTCGTTCACCACAGCACTCGATCACTACGACCACATGGCCGGCCTTTGGATCGTCGGTGAGGACATGCCGCGCGCGGAGAACCGCATCGCGCTGCATGCCGACGAGAAGGACGCGCACGGCATGCCGATCGCCGACGTGCATTTCGACGACCATCCGAACGACACCGCGATGCGTAACCACGCCTACAAGCAGGCTACGGCACTCTATGATGCGGTCGGCGCCACCCGCACCTTCCCGACGCCGCCCTATCCGTCGACCCACAATCTCGGCACCAACCGGATGAGCGAGAAAGCGGAAGACGGCGTCGTCAACAAGCACGGCCAGGCGCACGACATCAAGAACCTGTTCGTGTCCGATGGCAGCCAGTTCACCACCGGTGCCGCCGAAAACCCGACCCTGACGATCGTGTCGCTCGCGATCCGCCAGGCCGACTACATCGCGGCGCAGATGTCGGCCAAGACGATCTAGTCACATCCTCCCGACGGACTGCTGGCGCGGAACCCGCAAGGTTCCGCGCCTTTTTCTTGCCGCCTCACTGCTTGGTGCAGGTCGAGGCGGTGAAGGCGCCGTCGGGCTGCTTCATGATGATGTCGAAGGAGGGCACTGTTTCGCCGTCCAGCGTCGCCTGGGTCAGCGACAGTGAATTGCCGCCGGCGGTATATCCGCCCAGCGGCCCCAGCCACGAGATCACGCCGTTTGCGTCCATTTGGTAGTTGTAGCCCTGCCGCGCGGTGCCGAAGACGCCGAGGCTGGCGTAGACGGGGCCGCTGTAGACGTTCCCCTTGATGGTGATGTCGCCGAGGCTGAGGAACATGCCAAGCAGGTACACTTCGCAATGATAGGCGCCGTCAGGCATCTTGCCGTCGCTGAAATCGGCTCGCGCGGCCACGGTTGCTGCAGCCAGAAGCAGTATGCCGATGAAAATACGTGAAATACCTGAAACCATGACGTCGCTCGCTTGAAGAGCGAGCTTGCCCTATTTTTGCACCGCGCCGCAACATCGGTCGCCTGAGGCACGGGTGAGTTCAAAATCTAGGCAGATTTGGTAAATGATCGAAAAATAGGCAGAGGCTGCGCAAGCTGCGCAAAATTCCCTCAATCGATTTCTGGCCACCTCTCTTTGTTTTGTAAGCCCTATATTCCAAGGTGCTGATATCTATAATTTATTTGTGCCCTTTCGGGATTGCCAGAGCGGTTGGCATGGGGGTTGCTTTGCAGTGTTGCGGTGCAATCAACTAGCTTGGGAGTCTGTAATATGAGGGGTAATTTCTCGACAATAACAAAAATGTTTTCGGCTGGTGTGGTCGCCGCCGGCCTGTTGACGTCCGCTCCGGTCAAGGCCGCCGACGACACGATCAAGGTCGGCATTCTCCATTCGCTGTCGGGGACCATGGCGATTTCGGAGACGACGCTGAAGGACGCCATGCTGATGCTCATCGACGAGCAGAACGCCAAGGGTGGTCTGCTCGGCAAGAAGCTCGAGGCGGTCGTCGTCGATCCGGCTTCCAACTGGCCGCTGTTTGCCGAAAAAGCGCGCGAACTGATCTCCAAGGACAAGGTCGCGGCGGTGTTCGGCTGCTGGACCTCGGTGTCGCGTAAATCGGTGCTGCCGGTGTTCTCGGAACTCGACAATATCCTGTTCTACCCCGTCCAGTATGAGGGCGAGGAAAGCGAGCGCAACGTGTTCTACACCGGTGCGGCGCCGAACCAGCAGGCCATCCCGGCTGTCGACTATCTGATGAGCGAGGACGGTGGTTCGGTGAAGCGCTGGGTGCTGGAAGGCACCGACTACGTCTATCCGCGCACCACCAACAAGATCCTCGAGGCCTATCTGAAGGCCAAGGGCGTGGCGGCTGAAGACATCATGGTCAATTACACGCCGTTCGGCTTCTCCGACTGGCAGACCGAAGTTTCGGCGATCAAGAAGTTCGGTTCGGCCGGCAAGAAGACCGCCGTCGTCTCGACCGTCAACGGCGACGCCAACGTGCCGTTCTACAAGGAACTCGGCAACCAGGGCATCAAGGCCGAGGACATCCCGGTCATGGCCTTCTCGGTCGGCGAGGAAGAGCTAGCCGGTCTCGACACCGCGCCGCTGGTCGGCCATCTCGCCGCCTGGAACTATTTCGAGAGCGTCGACACGCCCGAGAACAAGAAGTTCATCGCCGACTGGCACAAGTTCATCAAGAACGACAAGCGCACCACCAACGATCCGATGGAAGCCCATTATATCGGCTTCAACATGTGGGTGAAGGCGGTCGAGAAGGCCGGCACCACCGATCCGGACAAGGTCATCGACGCCATGATCGGCGTGTCGGTGCCGAACCTGACCGGCGGCTATTCGACGATGATGCCGAACCACCACATCACCAAGCCGGTGCTGATCGGCGAAATCCAGGCCGACGGCCAGTTCGAAACCGTGTCGCGCACGCCGGGCCTGGTGATGGGTGACGAGTGGTCCGACTATCTGCCTGATTCCAAGGACCTGATCTCCGATTGGCGCGCGCCTCTGTCCTGCGGCAACTTCAATGTTGCCACCGGCAAGTGCGGCGGCAAGGGCACGAACTGATCCTCCCCGGGCTGGACCTTCAGGTCCATGCCCATGACCGCGCGCGTCCGGACGGCTTCCTCCGCCGTCCGGACGCCCACTTCAACCTTCAGGGGTTACCAGAGACCGATGATCTTGATCCGCACGGGTTTGATGCTGTTGTTCCTGCTGGCGACGCTGTCGTCCTCCGGCGCCGGCGAAGCCGATCTGCGCGGCATCATCGCCAAATTCGCCACGGCCAAGGGCTTTTCCGAGATCGGGGCCGTCGTCCACGAACTGGCGGCCGCCGGCGATCCGGCGGTAGAGCGGCCGCTTGCGGCACTTGCCGACGGCAACCTGTATGTCCGCAAGGCTGATTCCCTTGTGTTTGTCGGCAAGGAAGCGGGCGAAAGCGTCCAGCTTTCCGACCCGTTGAGCGGCGAGGCGTCGGGCGAGGCGGCCAAGGACGGCATCACCAAGATCAAGGTCAACAACACGCTGCGTCGCGTCATACGCGATGCGTTGGGCACGCTGACGCTCGGCGCCAAGGACCCGGCCGTGCGTGTTGCCGCCGCAGACACCATGTTCAAGACGCCCGACGCCGCAAACATCGGACCGCTCGACACGGCAATCGCCAGTGAGACCGTGGCCAGCGTCAAGGCGCTGCTCGAACAGGCTCGTGCCGCCTCCGTTCTGGTCTCCGACCGGCCTGAAGCCGACAAGCTCGCTGCAATTGCCCTGATCGGCGCGCGTGGCGACCGCGATGCGGTTTCCCTGCTCACCTCGGTCGAGGCGAATTCCACCGACGCGGTCAAGCAAGCGGCGACGACCGCAATCGCCAACATCAATTCGACGCTGGCCTTCTGGGATGCCGGGCAGAACATCTGGTACGGCATCTCGCTGGGCTCGGTGCTGCTGCTGGCGGCAATCGGCCTTGCCATCACCTTCGGCGTCATGGGCGTCATCAACATGGCGCATGGCGAGATGGTCATGCTCGGCGCCTACACGACCTTCGTCGTCCAGCAGGTGATCCGCACCTCCTTTCCCGGCCTGTTCGACTGGTCGCTGGTCATTGCGCTGCCGCTCGCCTTCCTCGTTGCGGCCCTGGTTGGCCTGATCATCGAGCGCGGCGTCATCCGTTTCCTCTATGGCCGGCCGCTTGAAACGCTGCTGGCGACATGGGGCGTCTCGCTGATCCTGCAACAGGCCGTGCGCTCGATCTTCGGGCCGACCAACCAGGAGGTCGGCAACCCATCCTGGATGTCGGGCTCGTTCAATCTCGGCCAGTTGGCGATCACCTGGAACCGGCTGTGGATCCTGGTTTTCGCGCTCGCTGTCTTCGGCATCCTGCTCTACGTGATGAAGCGCACGCCCTGGGGCCTGCAGATGCGCGCCGTCACCGCCAACCGGCGCATGGCCGCCTCGATGGGCATCAGGACGCCATGGGTAGACGCGCTGACCTTCGCGCTCGGCTCCGGCATTGCAGGCATTGCCGGCGTCGCGCTCAGCCAGATCGACAACGTCTCGCCCAATCTCGGTCGCGGCTACATCATCGACAGCTTCATGGTCGTCGTCTTCGGCGGCGTCGGCAATCTGTGGGGCACGCTGGTCGGCGCCTTCTCGCTCGGCATCGTCAACAAGTTCCTCGAGCCCTATGCGGGCGCGGTGCTCGGCAAGATCGTCGTGCTGGTGCTGATCATCCTGTTCATCCAGAAGCGCCCGCGCGGCCTATTCGCGCTCAAGGGCAGGGCGGTGGAAGCATGATCACGGGACGCTTCTTTGCCGCCGGCGCGGACCGCCGCATCGCCATCACGATCTTCATCCTGCTGGCGGTGGCCGTCCTTGTGCCGCTGCTCAACCTTGCGGTGTCTCCCACCAGCGCCTTCTACGTCCCTTCCTACATCGTCGCGCTCACCGGCAAATATCTCTGC
>NZ_RZRK01000472.1:0-4955 GCF_003997835.1 Mesorhizobium sp. M7A.F.Ca.CA.004.12.1.1 | reverse complement strand
CTGCGCTGTGCCATCTCGCCTACCAGCGCACCGAGGAGATGACGGCCGACCGCTCGGCGATCACCTATCTCAACGCCACCGGCCAGTCCGGCATGGGCATGCTGAAGACGTTTCACCGCTTCCAGACTGCGCTGTCGCTCTCGGGCGCGCAAGTCGATCCCTACCGGATCAGCCATCCGATGCCGCGGGATCGTATCTCCAATCTCGAAGTGCTGGTGAAACAGAGCCCCAATGTCGACAGGCCGGACCCGCCCGCGCTGCAGCAGCGCCATGACATGGTGCGGGTGAAGATCGCCGTCTACATGGAAGGCCAGGCGGCTGCGTCGCGGCTGATGCGAAAGATGCAAGGGACCCTCGCCGCGCTATATGGCGACGCCCAGTCGACCTACCTGTTCGGCAACATCGCCGCCGCGCTCGCCAAGACCAATGCACTGATCAAGGCGCAGCCCAAGAACGCTTACTTCCAGGAACTGCGCGGCGACATCCTGATGAAGGCAAACAAACCCAAGGAAGCCGCGGACGCCTACGCCAAGGCGGTCAGCCTCGATTCGGCGCGGTCCGGTCTGCTGCCGGTGTCCATGGGCCAGGCGCTGATGGCCGTCGGCACGCCCGACTCTCTGAAAAAAGCCGTCGTGCAGATCAACAACGGCCTCGGGCGCGACAAGGAAAATTCAGCCGGGTATCGCTATCTGGCACAGGCCTACGGTGAGTTGGGTGACATACCGGGCGCCGAACTTGCCACCGCCGAAAGCCATTTCTATTCCGGCAACTACAAGGATGCGAAGATTTTCGCCATGCGGGCGCAGCAGCAGATGAAACGCGGCGAGCCGCGCTGGCTTCGCGCCCAGGATATCATAAACTACAAGCCGTCAACCAAGATCAAGTGAACCTTCCGGCCGCGCGCCACGACATAGCCAGACCGGAAAACAGGTAGAAGGAACAGGAACGATGAAAAAGGCACTGCTGCTGGGCACCACGGGGGTTGCGGTCGCCCTGGCCATGCTGGCTTTCGGATTCGTTGCCGGAAACCCGCAGATCGCCAAGGCCGGTACCGCACAGCCGGTCGAGACCGCGGCGGCCGATACCAAGATCGACCGCACCGAGGTCGAAGGCATCATCCGCGACTATTTGTTGAAAAACCCGGAAGTCCTCCTGGAAGTCCAGGACGCGCTTGAGGCCAAGCAGAAGGAAGAGCAGCGCATCGCTCATCTCGGCGTGATCAAGAATGCCAAGGACCAGATCTTCAACTCCGCCTTCGACGGCGTCGTCGGCAATCCGAACGGCAAGGTCACCATCGTCGAGTTCTACGACTACAATTGCGGCTTCTGCAAACGCGCCATGGACGACATGCAGGCGCTGACCAAGACCGATCCGGACCTGCGCTTCGTGCTCAAGGAATTCCCCATCCTTGGACCGGAATCGCAGAAGGCGAGCGTGGTCTCGATGGCCTTTCACCTGATGCACCCGGAAAAGTACGGCGAGTTCCACAATGCGTTGCTCGGCGGCCAGGGACGCGCCACCGAGGCGTCGGCAATCAAGGTCGCGCTGTCGCTCGGCGCCGACGAAGCGGCGCTGCGCGAGAAGAT
The DNA here is from genome assembly GCF_003997835.1 of Mesorhizobium sp. M7A.F.Ca.CA.004.12.1.1. Taxonomy (NCBI): domain Bacteria; kingdom Pseudomonadati; phylum Pseudomonadota; class Alphaproteobacteria; order Hyphomicrobiales; family Phyllobacteriaceae; genus Mesorhizobium; species Mesorhizobium sp. M7A.F.Ca.CA.004.12.1.1. The sequence continues at coordinate 3,369 of NZ_RZRK01000472.1, read as the reverse complement.
GAAGGACCCGACAATCAACGAGGCCCTCGCCAAGACCTACGATCTTGCCAACAAGCTGGCGATCACCGGAACGCCGTCCTATGTCATCGGCAACGAGGTGGTGTTCGGAGCACTCGGGCAGGAAGTGCTGGCAGAAAAGATCGAGGCGGCGAAAGCCGCGCTCTGATCTTGCTCGCCAGCTATTTCTCACGGGCACATTTCCGCCTGTTGTGGACAGTGAAAGAACGCACTTGTGCTCTTTCCGCGGGCGGCTATGCCCATTATAGAGGGCCCAGCGCGCCGGCTTGATGACGGCGCCGGGAAAGGTCGGCTTTTTGAAAACGGTTTTCGTCCTGAACGGTCCCAATCTCAACGCGCTCGGCAAGCGCGAGCCGGGCATCTATGGCGGCAAGACGCTTGCCGCGATCGCCGACGACTGCAAGCAGGCAGGCGAGGCGCTGGGGTTCGAGATCGATTTCCGCCAGTCGAACCATGAGGGCGACCTTGTCGACTGGATTCAGGAAGCTGGCGACAAGGCTGTCGGCATCGTCATCAATCCGGGCGCCTACAGCCACACCTCGATTGCCATCCACGACGCCATCCGCGCCGTCGCGCCGTTGCCGGTGGCCGAAGTTCATCTTTCCAACATCCATGCGCGGGAACCATTCCGCCACATCTCCATGGTCGCGCCGGTCGCCGTCGGCATGATCTGTGGCTTTGGGCCGCTCGGCTATACGCTGGCGCTACAGGCGCTGGCCGCACGCCTATGACCGGCCAACAAACAGAAGGCTCGAAAATGTCGATAAAGAAGACCGGTGTTGACCAGCAACTGATCCGCGATCTGGCGGGCATACTGAACGACACCAATCTCACCGAGATCGAGGTTGAACTGGGCGACCTGAAGGTGCGCGTCTCGCGGCAGGCGCCGGCTGTTCATGCAATCGCAGCGCCGCAGCAGGCCTATGCGCCGGCAGCAGCGCAAGCTGCCTCCGCAGCTCTGCCCGTTGTGGCAGATATTTCCAAGAACGCAGTCACCTCGCCGATGGTCGGCACCGCCTACCTGGCGCCGTCGCCGGACGCCAAGGCGTTCATCGAAGTCGGCCAGAAGGTCAAGGAAGGCCAGACGCTGCTGATCATCGAAGCGATGAAGACGATGAACCAGATCCCCTCGCCACGTGCCGGCACGGTGACCGCGATCCTTTTCGAGGATTCGCAGCCGGTCGAATATGGCATGCCGCTCGTCGTGATCGAATAGAGCGGGCCTGATGTTTCAGAAGATCCTCATCGCCAATCGCGGCGAAATCGCCCTCCGGGTGCTGCGCGCCTGCAAGGAACTCGGCATCCAGACGGTGGTGGTGCATTCGACCGCCGATGCCGACGCCATGCATGTGCGGCTCGCCGACGAGAGCGTCTGCATCGGTCCGCCGCCATCGCGCGACAGCTATCTCAACATCCATCAGATCGTTGCGGCCTGCGAAATCACCGGCGCCGACGCCGTGCATCCGGGCTACGGCTTCCTGTCGGAGAACGCCAAATTCGCCGACATACTGGCCGCGCACAACATCACCTTCATCGGTCCGTCCGGCGACCATATCCGCATCATGGGCGACAAGATCGAGGCCAAGCGAACCGCCAAGCGCCTCGGCATTCCGGTTGTGCCCGGTTCGGACGGCGCCGTCACCGACCAGAAGGAAGCCAGGCGCATTGCCGCCGAGATCGGCTATCCCGTGATCATCAAGGCATCGGCCGGTGGTGGCGGTCGCGGTATGAAGGTCGCCCTCACCGAGGCTGACCTGGAGATCGCCCTGCAGACGGCGAGCACGGAAGCCGGTGCGGCGTTCGGCGACGATGCCGTTTATATCGAAAAATACCTGGAAAAGCCGCGCCATATCGAAGTCCAGGTGTTCGGTGACGGCTTTGGCCGCGGCGTGCATTTCGGTGAGCGCGACTGTTCCTTGCAGCGCCGCCACCAGAAGGTCTGGGAAGAGGCGCCCTCGCCCGCCCTCAATGCCGAAGAGCGCGCCCGCATCGGCGGCATCTGCGCCAAGGCCATCGCCGATCTCGGCTATTCCGGCGCCGGCACCATCGAGTTCCTCTACGAGAATGGCGAGTTCTACTTCATCGAGATGAACACGCGCCTGCAGGTCGAGCATCCGGTGACGGAAGCGATCACCGGCATCGATCTCGTGCATGAGCAGATCCGCGTCGCCTCCGGTGGCGGCCTCTCGGTGAAGCAGGAGGACATCAAGTTCAACGGCCACGCCATCGAATGCCGCATCAACGCCGAGGACCCGCGCACCTTCACCCCCTCGCCCGGCACGATCACCCATTTCCACACACCGGGCGGCCTGGGCATCCGCGTCGATTCCGGCGTTTATTCCGGCTACAAGATCCCGCCATACTATGACAGCCTGATCGGCAAGCTGATCGTGCATGGGCGTAATCGCGTCGAGTGCATGATGCGCCTGCGCCGCGCCCTGGACGAGTTCGTCGTCGACGGCATCAAGACGACGTTGCCGCTGTTTCGCGATCTCGTCGGCAATGCCGACATCGCCAATGGCGACTACGACATCCACTGGCTGGAAAAATCCCTGGCCAAGGAAGACTAGCGCGGAGACGCGATGACCCGCCCCTACGCGCCCGGCTATCGCATCCCCACCGACCTTCTGCTCAAGGCATACGCCTCGGGCGTCTTCCCGATGGCCGAAAGTGCCGGCGACCCGGAGGTGTTCTGGGTGCGGCCGGAGACGCGCGGCATCATTCCGCTCGATGGTTTTCACGCGCCGAAAAGCCTCAGGAAAACGATCAGGAAGAACCCCTTCGACATCCGTTTCGATTTCGATTTCGAAGCGACCATCGACGGCTGCGCCGAAAAGCGCGTGGAACGGCGCTCGACCTGGATCAATGCGCCGATCCGCGAAGCCTATGTCGAGTTGCATCGGATAGGCCATTGTCATTCGGTCGAGGCGTGGCGCGAGGACCGGCTGGTCGGTGGCCTCTATGGCGTGTCGCTCGGCCGGGTGTTTTTTGGCGAGAGCATGTTCGCCAGGGAGACGGACGCTTCCAAGACCTGCCTTTTCTATCTCGTCGAGCGCTTGAAGGCACGCGGCTTCGCTCTGCTTGACACCCAGTTCACCACCGAGCACCTCAAGCGCTTCGGCGCGGTCGACGTGCCGCGCGGCAAATATGAAAAGATGCTGGCCGACGCGCTGAAGGGCGAGGCCGTATTCTATCCCTGAAGATTGAGCCTACTTCCCAGTGGCGGCTTCCAATGGCGTCTGCGAATGGAACATCATCTTCCAGCCGTTGACGCGATGGACATAGCCGGTGCTGACCAGCGCGACGTAAGGTTCGCCGTTCTCGCGTGTCGCATGTGCCTCGTAGGTCAGC
>NZ_RZRK01000471.1:0-4960 GCF_003997835.1 Mesorhizobium sp. M7A.F.Ca.CA.004.12.1.1 | reverse complement strand
CCCCGCCTTCTTTTTCGACCCGCCCGCCGGCACCGACATCAGCGCCTGGCCGCTGGTGGTCGATTTGCATGAACAATTCTACTTCAAGCCCGATGCCGGCAGGCTGATCGGCTCGCTGGCCGACGAGACCGATTCCGAACCCTGCGACGCCTATCCGGAAGACATCGACGTCGCCATCGCCGTCGACCGCATCGAACAGGCGACGTCGCTGCGCATCGGCCGTCCGTCGACGCCATGGGCGGGCCTGCGCACCTTTTCGCCCGACCGCACGCCGGTCATCGGTTTCGACCCGCGCCTGCCCGGCTTCTTCTGGCTCGGCGGCCAGGGCGGCTACGGCTTCCAGGTGTCGCTGACGCTGGCGCGGCTGGGTGCGGCGCTGCTGCGCGGCCAGCCGCTGCCGGACGATCTCACGGCACGCGGCATCACCTCCGCCGCGCTTGCGCCCGACCGTTTCATCACCCCGGCGGCGACGCCATGAACTTCACCGGCCTGCCCTTCCCTCAACCCGTAAAGTGTCATCAGGAGCGTTTGCGATGAAATCCGTTCTGCGCGCAGTCCTTAGCTCGTCCTTGCTGGCCTCGTCCGTCCTTCTTGGCGGACAGGCCTACGCCAAAACCCTGGTCTATTGCTCGGAAGCCAATCCCGAAACCTTCAACCCGGCGATCGGCACGGCGGACTCCACCATGGATGCCGCCGCCAAGACGATCTTCAACCGGCTGGTCGAGTTCAAGCCTGGCACCACCGAGGTCGGGCCGGCGCTGGCCGAAAGCTGGGAGGTCTCAGCCGACGGCAAGATCTACACGTTCCACCTACGCCACGGCGTGAAATTCCAGTCGAACGACCACTTTACACCGTCGCGCGAGTTCAATGCCGACGACGTGCTGTACACCTTCAACCGCCAGCGCGACGCCAGCAATCCCTACCACAAGTTCGGCGGCGGCGCTTACGAGTACTTCAACGCACTGGGCATGGGCTCGCTGATCGACAAGATCGACAAGGTCGACGACCACACCGTGCGCTTCACGCTGACGGCGGCCAACGTCACCTTCCTGCCCGGCATTGCGCTCGACTATCTCTCTATCCTGTCGTTGGAGCAGACCGAAAAGATGGTCACCGCCGGCACGCCGGAACTGATCGATAGCGAGCCCGTCGGCACCGGCCCGTTCGTGCTGCAGGCCTATGTCCCCGACAGCCAGATCCGCTACGCCGCCAACAAGGATTATTGGCGCGGCCCGCCGAAGATCGACACTCTGGTGTTCGCCGTTACGCCCGAACCGACCACGCGCGTCGAGCGTCTCAAGGCCAATGAGTGCCAGGTCGCCGCCCCGCCCCCGCCAAGCGCCGTCGCCGATTTGCGCACCGATCCCGACATCACCGTGCTCGACCTCAAGGGTCAGAACATCGGCATCCTCGGCTTCAATGTCGAACACCAGCCGCTCGGCGATGTGCGCGTGCGCATGGCGCTGGCCAAGGCCGTCGACCGCAAGGCGATCGTCGACGCCGTCTATGCCGGCGCCGGCACGGTCGCCGGCAGCGTCGTGCCGCCGGCGCAGATCGGGGCCGTCACCGACGCCGGCATCGACTATGACCCGGATGGCGCGAAGGCGCTGCTGAAGGAAGCCGGCCACGAGAGCGACCTGAAAATCAGCCTGTGGGCGATGCCGGTATCGCGGCCCTACAATCCCAATGCCAAGCGCATGGCCGAGATGATCCAGGCCGACTGGGCGAAAGTCGGCGTCAAGGCCGAGATCGTCAGCTTTGAATGGGGCGAATATCTCAAGCGCACCGCGGCGGGCGAACAGGACGCCTATCTGCTCGGCGGCAGCAGCGACAATGGCGACCCCGACAACATGCTGAGCTACCTGCTGTCCTGCGACGGCGTGAAGGGCGGCTCCAACCGCTCGCGCTGGTGCGATCCGGCCTTCGAGAAGCTGCTGCAGGACGGTCGCGTCGCCGCCGATCCGAAACAGCGCGCCGACATCTACGCCAGGGCGCAAGCGATCCTGAAGGTCGAGGTGCCGGTGGCGCCGATCGCCCATTCGGTGGTGGCGATCCCGATCCGCAAGAGCGTGCTCAACTACGTGCTCGACCCCTTCGGCCGGCAGAACTTTGCCGCCGTCGATATGGCGGAGTGAAGCTTGGCGACCCTGCCCTCGGGCTCGGCCCGGGGACGCACCGACACCTATGAAACCAGCAATTTGGCGGCGAAAGCAGAATCCATGCGTGAAGACCTGAACGCCCTCCTCAAGACCTATCTCACCGATGGCGCGGTAGGCGCCTCGCTCGCCTACTCCACAGGCGCCGCACCAACCGCCCTCACTGCCGGCCTCGCCGACCGGGAGCATGGCATTGCCGTCTCGCCCGACCGCCTGTTCAAGATCGGCAGTTGCACCAAAACCTTCGTCGCCGCCGCATTGGTCAAGCTCGCTCAGGACGGCAAGCTCGACCTCGGCGCGCCGATCGCCTCCTGGTTTCCCGACCTCCCGGGAGCAGAAGACATTTCGGTGCGCCAGCTGATCAACCACCGCAGTGGCCTGCCCGAGTTCGAATATTACATTCCGATGGATCCGAGCCGGCAATGGACGCCGCAACAGCTGGTCGACATAGCCTTCGTTTCCGACAAGCAGAAGGCGCCGGGCGGGCCCGCCGTCTACAACAACACCGGCTATGTTCTGGCCGGCATGGTGATCGAGGCTGTCTCCGGCCAGTCGCTGGGCGGTTATGTCAGAAGCGCGGTGCTGCACCCGCTCGGCCTGACAAACACCTGGTCGCCGGCCACCGAAGCCTTTCCGGAAAAGTCGATGGTGCGTGGTTACTACCACCGCCCCCCGCCGCCAGCGAATGCGCCCACCGACATCGCCTCGGGCGGCGAGATGTGGCGCATGGATGGCGTGCTGCCCTACTCCGACGACTTGCAGGATTCCTCCGATTCCTTCCCGTTCGGCGCCGCTTATGGCTGCGGCGACATGGTGTCGACGCCGTCCGATATGGTGAGCTTCATGCGTGGTCTCTTTTCCGGAAAGCTGCTGTCGCCGCCGTTCTTCGCCGAGATGTTCGAACACCGCGTGCCGGCAAGTTTCCCTGGCACACGCATGCGCGAGACCGGCGCCGGCATGTTCCAGAGCGCCTACGCCGATCGCGCCTTCTACGGCCACCAGGGCAGCATCCCCGGCTACGTCGCCGTGATGCTGCACGACCCGCTGTCCGGCCTGACCATCGCCATGACCAGCAATGTCGGCTCCGGCAACCGGCTGTCCTTCCAGGCCAGTGGCCTCCATCCGGTGGTCGATAAGGCGATCAGGATCATTCTGGAAAACTAGCCGCGAAAGATCGCCACGGCGGCAGCGATGATCGCCGCGTTGTCCTTCGCCACAGTTCCATCGGCGAGCGTATTGCCGTCTTCCAGACCGACCCGTGTCGACCAGCGCTTGCGATGCGCAACCTTGACGAAGGGCCAGACAGTTGCATCGACGCCATGCAGCAGGATCGGCCGCCGTACCCCGGCGCGCTCGAGCACGGCGACGATGCCATGCGCTTCGTCGAGTGCAGCGGACAGGTCCGGGATGTCGATCTCGATCAGAATGCGCAGCACCTGGTCGTGGCCGGGAAGCGCTACGAAGCGCTCGGCATCGGCGACGACGGCAAGCCCCGCCTCGATGCCGACACCACGCTGGCGCAGCAGTTCCATCACGGCGGGCGCATCCGGTTCGGACAGGTTGACCGAAGCATAGTCGGGCAGGTCTCGCCAGCCGGCGATCGCCGTGCGGGTCCGCTCGACGTCGTTCTCGATCCAGGCGCCGGTCGACACGCCGACCAGTGTTCCCGGGCAGGTCCGGCGCACCGCCAGCACGGTGGCGTCGACGGCTGCCAGGCTTTCGCGCCCGTCAGTGCCGCGCGGATGGATGTGCAGTTCGGCCGCTCCAGCGGCGACGCAGGCTGCCGCATCGCTGGCCATTGCCTCGGCAGTCAGCGGCAGCTTCGGGTGGAAATCGCGCACGCGCGCGCCGTTGATGCAGGCCTGGACGATCATCGGTCTCACCTTGCGCAGGAAGTTGACAGTCTAATCACGCGGCGGTGAAGCCGCCAATCTCCCCCGTGTGGGGGAGATCTTCAATCTCATCAAGCGTGCAGGCTGCGAAACAGATCGAAAATCTGATTGTTCAGGTCGGCAGGACAGCGCCCCCCTTTATCCTGCCGGACATCTCCCCCACGGGGGGAGATTGGCAGCATCAACGCCGCGCGCCTCCCCGCAACATTCGGCGGCATTTGAATAAAAGCCGCTTGTGGATATTTACCCGGCGTTCCCTCGTCTCCGGCAAGGTCTTCTAGGGCGGGATCATGGAGGGACCATTGACCAGCGATTTTTCAGCCGCCCGCATCCACCTCGAACGAGCCTATCATTATCTGCAAGGCAACGACGAGACGAGTCGCGCGGCCTGTGAAGCGCTCGATCTGTTGATCGAAGCGGTGACGGAAGCGCAGCACAGGCGACCCGAGGCTGGAGTGCTGGAGTTTCCGCAATCGACGGCGCGGCGAACCGGATAGAATGCGGCGAGTTTCAGGTCAGTTCGGCCTGGCCTGAAACTCGCCGCACCCGGATCACGATGCCTTGCGGGCCGTCGCTCCCTTGGTCGCACGCGCGACAATTCGTTCCAGCGGCTCTGGCCGGTGCAGCAAAAATCCCTGGCCGAAGGCGACGCCCATGTCGCTCAACATGGCCAGCGTGTCCTGCTGTTCGATCTTCTCGCCGACCACGTCACAGCCGAGGCTGCGGGCGATGCTGGTGATGGCCAGCACGATCTCGCGGTCGAAACGGCTTTGCGTGATGTGTTCGATGAAGGAACCGTCGATCTTGATCGTGTCGACGGGGAACCGCCGGAGATATTCGAACGAGCTCATACCGGCGCCGAAATCATCGAGGCTGACCCGGCAGCGCCGCTCGCGCGCCTTGCGCACAAAC
>NZ_RZRK01000470.1:0-4966 GCF_003997835.1 Mesorhizobium sp. M7A.F.Ca.CA.004.12.1.1 | reverse complement strand
GATCCACCTGCTGGAAGCGCAGGCGTCGCTGCTCGAAGGCGATCATGAAGGCGCGCGACAGAAATTCGAGAGCATGCTCGACGATCCCGAAATGCGGCTGCTAGGCTTGCGCGGGCTTTATCTGGAAGCCGAACGGCTTGGCGACCGCAACGCCGCCAGGCATTATGCCGGCCGTGCCGCGGTGATGGCGCCGCAGCTGGCCTGGGCAGCGGAATCGACGCTGGAAGAGCTGACCGCGCGCGGCGACTGGGACGGCGCCCTGAAACTGGTCGACGCGCAGAAATCGACACGGCAGATCGAACGCGATGCCGCCAACCGCCGCCGCGCCGTGCTGCTGACCGCCAAGGCGCAGGCGCTTGCCGACAGCGATCCCGCCGCCGCCAGGACTGCGGCGATCGAGGCCAACAAGCTGCGGCCGGACTTCGCGCCCGCCGCCGTTGCCGCGGCTGCCGCATTGTTCAAGCAGAACGATGTGCGCAAGGGCTCGAAGATACTCGAGGCAGCCTGGAAGGCCGAGCCGCATCCGGAAATCGCCGAGCTTTATACCCATGCAAGGCCGGGCGACGCGGTGCTCGACCGCCTCAACCGGGCGAAGAAGCTGCAGGAAATGAAGAAGAACCACGCCGAATCGTCGATGACGGTGGCGCGCGCCGCGCTCGACGCACAGGACTTCTCGACCGCCCGCCGCGAGGCCGAGGCGGCGATCCGGATGGACCGCCGCGAGGGCGCCTATCTGCTGCTCGCCGACATCGAGGAGGCCGAGACCGGCGATCAGGGCAAGGTGCGGCAGCTGCTGTCCAGGGCGGTGCGGGCGCCGCGCGATCCGGCCTGGGTCGCAGACGGCGTGGTATCGGAACGCTGGGCGCCGGTGTCGCCGATCACCGGCCGGCTCGACGCCTTCGAGTGGCGTGCGCCGATGGAGCGTCTCGGCCAGTTGATCGACAGCCATGACGACATGCCAGCCGGTGCGGCGCCGGTCATCGAAGCATTGGCAAAGCCCACGAGCGAAAAAGGGCCGATCGAGGTGATCGATGACGCCGGTGGCGAGACGTCGGCGGGCAAGCAAGCTGAAAGTCGCGAAGAAGATCATGTCAGGCCGATCACGGCAGCGGCCTTCGCCGCGGTGCCGGGCGATGCCGAGGGCGTCGATCCGGCCGAGGAGCTTGCGCGGTTGCCGGACGATCCCGGCGTCGATCCGGACGAGGAAGCGGAGAAATCGCCGCGCCGGTTTCGGTTGTTTTGAGTTGGGCAGGCCGTCAGGCCGTTGGGGTATGGATCTATGTTTGAACGCGTTCTGTCGTTTCTCAGGGATTTGCCGGCCGGCGCCGGCACTCGTGCCAGCACGGACGATCCGCGCATCGCCGCCTCGGCGCTGCTCTACCATGTGATGAATGCCGATGGCGTGCGCCAGGATGTCGAGTGGGAACGGTTCAAGGCGGTGCTGGCGGAGAGCTATTCGATCAGCGGCACGGAACTTGAGGCGCTTGCCGCCGCCGGCGAGCGGGCCGACAATGAGGCGATCGATCTCTATGCCTTCACCAGTGTCCTGAAGCGCCATCTCGATGCCGATGCGCGCAAGGCCTTCATCGGCCTGATGTGGGAAATCGTCTATGCCGACGGCGAGTTGCACGAGCTCGAGGACAACACCGTCTGGCGCGTCGCCGAGCTGATCGGCGTCGAACGCCATGATCGCGTCGAGGCGCGCCGCAAGGCAGCGGCGCACGCGCCCGGCGCCACCGGAACATCGAGCGACGAATAGGATTTTCGCCTTCCCATGCCGCGCCAAACGAGTTCGAAGCCAAAGATACTGATCGTGCTGCATCAGGAGAGTTCGAGCCCAGGGCGTGTCGGCCACATGTTGCTGGAAGAAGGGTTCGACCTCGATATCCGCCGGCCGCCGCTTGGCGACGCCTTGCCCGAAACACTGGACGGCCACGCCGGCACGGTGGTGTTCGGCGGTCCGATGAGCGCCAATGACGAGGACGAGTTCGTTCGCCGCGAGACCAACTGGCTGGAAATACCGCTGAGGGAGAACCGGCCATGTCTCGGCATCTGTCTCGGCGCACAGATGCTGGTCAACTATCTCGGCGGCAAGGTCGAAGGACACGGCGAAGGGCTGGTCGAGGTTGGCTGGTATCCCCTGAAAGCGACCGAAGCCGGCAAGCAACTGATGCACTGGCCGGAGATGGTCTATCAGTTCCACCGCGAGGGTTTCTCGCTGCCCAGGGACGCGACGCTGCTGGCGACGGCCGAGACCTATCCCAACCAGGCCTTCCGCTACGGCGACAATGCCTGGGGCATCCAGTTCCATGGCGAACTGACCAGGGTGATGATGCAGCGCTGGGTGGTGCGCGGCGCGCATCGCTTCGAATTGCCCGGTGCCCAGCCCGGCCGCGATCATCTCGGCGGCCGGCTGATCTGGGACATGCATCTCAAGCGCTGGCTGGACGAGTTCCTGCGGATGATTTTCGGCAAGCCGAGCAGATAGCTAATGCATGTCGCCCAAAAGCGACCTCGGTTTTGGGAAAACGACATGCATAAAACAAGACTTAAAGCGCGACGCGCTTTAAGGTTCGAGCACCGGCCGCAGGAAGCTGCGCTCGTAGCTGAGAATGCTGCGATTGCGTTTTTCCATTTCAAACACTTCCTGGCATTCCGGGTCGGCAGCCATACGCTTGCGATAGACCTCGTAGTCGGCAAGGCTCGGAAAGCTGAACATGGCAAAAGCGATATTGCTCGCCCCCTCGCTCGGAAGGAAATAGCCGTGATGGTTTCCGCCGAGGCGGTTGACCAGAGCTATCCAGCGACGGCCATAAACTTCGAACTCGGCAAGCTTGTAGGGGTCGATGACATATTTCAGGTAGCAAGTGATCATGAGAGCTCCTGTGGCATGGGCGAGGCATGTCGGCTGTCAAACGTAGGAAGATCAGTTGCGTCCGTCGAGATGGCGCACCTTGCGCAGTTGCGGGAACAGCACCATCCACAGGCCCGCTACGGCGATGGCGCCGATGCCGCCGATCACCACGGCCGGCACCGTGCCGATCAGCGCGGCCATCGTGCCGGCGCGGAATTCGCCGACCTCGTTGGAGGCGCCGACAAAGACCTGGTTGACGGCGTTGACGCGGCCGCGCACATGGTCGGGCGTCCACAGCTGAATTAGCGTTTCCCTGATGTAGACGCTGAACATATCGGTGGCGCCAAGGAAGACCAGCGCCACGATCGACAGCCAGGTGATGGTGGAAAGGCCGAACAGCACGGTGAAGGCGCCGAACGAGGCGGCGGCGACCAGCATGATCATGCCCGCGTGGTTGCGAAGCGGATGCCCGGCCAGCCAGATGGCGACGCAAATGGCGCCGATGCTGGGCGCCGAGCGCAGCAGGCCGAGGCCCCAGGGGCCGAGCTGGAGGATGTCGCGCGCATAGACCGGCAGCAGCGCCGAGGCGCCGGACAGGAGCACGGCGAACAGATCGAGCGAGATGGCGCCGAGCACGATCTTCTCGCTCCAGATGTAGCTGAACCCGCCGAGCAGGTGCTGCATCGTCGGCTTTTCCGACTCGGTCCGCTGCGACGGCTTCGGAATGGTGAAGATCAGCAGCCCGGACACGAGCATCAGGACGGCGGCGGTTCCGTAGGCCGCTTCCGGCGACACGCCGTAGAGCAGGCCGCCGGCGACCGGGCCGACGATGGTCGCCGTCTGCCAGGCCGATGAATTCCAGGCGATGGCGTTGGCGAAATCCTGAGGCGGCACCAGATTGGCGAACAGCGAGGCGGAGGCCGGACCGAAAAAGGCGCGGGCGACGCCGAACATGGCAAGCACGCAGAAGATCGGCAGCGGCCCGCTGATGCCGCGCAGCGTCAGGAACAGCAGCGCCAGCGCGCACATCGCCTCCACCACGACCGCCAGCGCCATGATCAGGCGGCGGCCGAAGCGATCAGCGACGACGCCGGTGACCAGCACCAGAAGCAGCGACGGCAGGAACTGGACGATGCCGACAAGGCCGAGATCGAGCGGGTCGCGGGTCAAATCGTACATCTGCCAGCCGACCGCGACGGACACGATCATGGTGGCGAATGTGGTGAGGAAACGCGCCGCCCAATAGCTCAGGAAGGAGCGGTGGCGGAACGCGGCATAGCGCTGGTCCGGCGATATCTGTTCTGCTGTCATGATTTAAGAGGCCCCGTTCGAATGGCATCAGCTGGCGGGGCACTTCCACGATGGGCGCTGGTCCGGCTGGCGGAACTTTTAGCTCAGTTCGCAGCGGATATGCGTCAAAATCAGTGCTGGATCAAGGAATTTTCAGCCTAAAGCGCGTCGCGACTTTTGAGCGAGATGCATTAGCGCTACTGCGTCATGAGTTTCTGGCCGAACGGAGCAATCGTTGACGTTGGCGCTGCCCCTCACTGTCCTGCCGGACATCCTATAGTGACGGGGAGAGAGGGGCGGGCGGCGACGCCGGCATTTCTCCCGCAACGCTGGAGATTGGCGAAATCGCCGATGACAGCACCCCTCTCCCCGTCACTATACGGGGAGAGGATGCCGGCAGGCAGGTGAGGGGCGGCGCAGACGCTGGCCACTATGAACGGTCGCTGTGACGCAGTAGCATCAACCGGTCGCTGGCACGGGAAACTTACTGCCGCAGCGCGGCGGAGATGGCATCAAGGCCGCCGCGCAATTCGGCTTCCGTCGGCCAGCCAAAGCCGACGCGGAAGAAGCATTTTTCCATCTCGAACCAGTGGCCGGGTCCGACATAGGTGCCGTGGTTTTCCAGCAGGTTCACATAGAACCGGTCGAGGTCGAAGCCGGGTTCGACATTGAGGCGCGGGAAGCCGACCACGCCGCCTTCGGGCCGCACCCAGTCGACCAGCGGTTCGCGATCGATCCAGGCCTGGACGATGTCGCGGCGCCCCGCCATTTCGGGCAGCAGCGTCGCCAGGAAAGCGTCCCGGCGTTCGAGCATGCCGCGGG
>NZ_RZRK01000046.1:0-15180 GCF_003997835.1 Mesorhizobium sp. M7A.F.Ca.CA.004.12.1.1 | reverse complement strand
GCATCTGATCGGCCCGCTGCAATCCAACAAGGCCAAGGAGGCTGTGGCGCTGTTCGACGTCATCGAGACGATCGATCGCGAGAAGATCGCCGCCGAACTGGCCAAGGAGATCGCCAAACAGGGCCGCGCGCCAAAACTCTATGTCCAGGTCAACACCGGCTCCGAGCCGCAGAAGGCCGGCATCGAGCCGCGCGAGGCCGTGGCTTTCGTCACCCGCTGCCGCGACGTCCATGGCCTCGCCATCGAGGGCCTGATGTGCATCCCGCCGGCCGACGAGAATCCCGGCCCGCACTTCGCGCTGTTGGAAAAGCTCGGCAAGGAAGCCAACGTCGCCAAACTTTCGATGGGCATGTCCGGCGATTATGAGACCGCGATCGCCTTCGGCGCCACCAGCGTCCGCGTCGGTTCGGCGATCTTCGGCAGCCGATAGTTCCGATGCACAGACCGGTCTCTAGTCGCTAAATTCCAACATATTCGATTGGCTGCAGGCCACCACACCTTCGTCATCCTAGGGCGGAGCGACGCGAAGCGGAGCGCAGACCCTAGGATCCATGCCGTGACGACAAGGAAAATGCAGCGGTGCAGAATTCTGTTCCGCTGCATTCTTCGGCAGATGTCGCGGCATGGATCCTCGGGTCTGCGCTGCGTCGCTGCGCTCCTTGCTCCGCCCGTGGATGACGACGAGAGAGATGTTTAGGCCAATCCCCGAGGTTTGCGATCTGCCGCCGAAAGAGGCTATAGATTCTCGCTGCCAATAGCTTCCAACCCATGTCGAGGAACTAGCGAACACATCTGTTCGAGCGGAAACCCTGCCATGCTTCAACGGCATCTGGTATATGACTAGCGAAGCCATCTAGCGAGTAGTGCCCTTGAACTGGCATCTTAAGGACGCGAAGAACAATCTGGCGAAACTCGTACGGCAGGCGCGGGAACAAGGGCCACAAACCATCACGGTGCGCGGAAAGCCAACTGCTGTCGTACTCTCCCCCGAGGACTACGACCGACTGGTCGGCGCAACACCTTCGCTTGCGGAATATCTTCTCTCAGGTCCCGTGTGGGATGACGACTTCGTCGAGGAGGTCAATCGCCGCCCGAAGACGAAGATCCGAGTTATAGACTTATAATCCGCATACTCATGCGAACCTCGTTCGGTGAATGCAGCGGGCGCTTTTCTGATGGCGGCATTAGATGCGGTGAGGGGTTATAGGCCAACTCGGCGGGCTCGTTGAGCCAGCAATTGGAAACGAAACGTACCGTTCCTATTTGCTTTGCGTCATCACAAACTCTCTGGAGCCGCCACCATGCGCTACAACCAGCTTGGAAATACGGGGATGTTCGTCTCCGAACTGTGCCTCGGCACCATGACCTTCGGCGCCGCCGGTCAGAATGCCCAATGGGGCCTGATCGCCAGCCTCGACCAGAAGGGTGTCAACGAGATCGTTGCCCATTCGCTCGCCGCCGGCGTGAATTTCTTCGATACGGCCGACGTCTACTCCTTTGGCGAATCCGAACGGCTGCTCGGCCAGTCGCTCAGGGATCTCGGTGTGAACAGGCAGAACGTGGTCATCGCCACCAAGGCGCATGGCGCCATGGGCGAAGGCTCCAACCAGCGCGGCTCGTCACGCGGCCACATCATGGACTCGGTCGATGCCAGCTTAGAGCGGCTGCAGCTCGACCATATCGATCTTTACCAGCTGCACGGCACCGACACCGT
The DNA here is from genome assembly GCF_003997835.1 of Mesorhizobium sp. M7A.F.Ca.CA.004.12.1.1. NCBI lineage: Bacteria > Pseudomonadati > Pseudomonadota > Alphaproteobacteria > Hyphomicrobiales > Phyllobacteriaceae > Mesorhizobium > Mesorhizobium sp. M7A.F.Ca.CA.004.12.1.1. Next base: position 13,466 of record NZ_RZRK01000046.1, on the reverse strand, counting down.
GACGCCGATCGACGAAACGCTGCGGGCGCTCGACGATCTCGTTGCCAGCGGCAAGGTTCGCTATGTCGGCGTCTCCAACTGGGCGGCATGGCGCATCGCCAAGGCGCTCGGCATCGCCGAGCGCAAGGGCTTTGCCCGTTTCGAGACCGTCCAGTCCTATTATTCGATCGCCGGCCGCGACCTCGAGCGCGAGATCGTGCCGCTGCTCAACGAAGAGAAGCTCGGCCTGATGGTGTGGTCGCCGATGGCCGGTGGCCTGCTCTCCGGCAAGTACGGCCCCGGCGCGCCCGGCAATGGCGAAGGCCGCCGCGCGTCCTTCAACTTCCCGCCGGTCAACGAAGACCGCGCCTGGGCCGCGGTGGCCGTCATGCGCGAAATCGCCAAAAAGCATGATGTCAGCGTCGCCACGGTGGCGCTCGGCTATGTCCTGGCCAAGCCCTTCGTGATGAGCGTCATCATCGGCGCCAGCCGCATGGAGCAGCTGGAGCAGAACCTTGCCGCGACTGAAGTGAAGCTCGACACCGACGATCTGCTTCGTCTCGACGAGGTCAGCGCCCTGCCGTCCGAATATCCCGGCTGGATGCTGGAGCGCCAGGCAGTGGGCCGCCGCCCGGCGCCGTTCACGCCGAAAGCATAAATACAGCCCACGCTGACATCCCGGGAGCCGTGGCTCCGGAGATGTCAGCTCAGCCGGACGCTCTCTCCGAGAAAATCGAGAAAGGCACGCACCCGCGCCGGCAGATGCCGGCCCTGGCCGACATAGACGGCGTGGGTCGGCTCCTCGTCGCCCGGATTGAATGCCTCCAGCAGCGACACCAGCCGGCCGGCCGCCATGTCTTCCGCCACATGCCAGCGCGCCAGCCGGGCGATGCCTGCGCCCGCCAGCGCCATCAGCCGCATCGCCTCACCATCGCTGACCAGCGTGTTGCCGGTGATGGGAACCATGATGGCGCGGCCGTCCGCGTCGAGGAACGGCCAGCCATCGAGATGCCTGACGAAGCCGAAGCCCATGCGGTTATTCCTGTCGAGATCGGCTGGCGTCAGCGGCGTGCCCTGCGTTTCGAGGTAGGAAGGTGCTGCAACGACCACCACAGGGCTTTGCCCCAGCTTGCGCGCCACCAGCCGTGACTCACTCAGCGGCCCGGCACGGATAGCGACATCGGCGCGTTCCGCCATCAGGTCGATGACGCTGTCGGTCAGCACCAGATCGACCGAAATCTCGGGGTAGCGTTCGAGGAAGCGTGGCAGAAGCGGGATCAGCCGGTGTACCCCGAAGGGCACGTAGCTGTTGACGCGCAACCGTCCGCGCGGTGAAGCACCCGCCGCCGCCTCCTGCTCGGCCGCCGCCATGTCGGCGAGGATGCGCAGGCCGCTCTCGTAGAACGCGGTACCTTCCGGCGTCAGTTGCAGCTTTCGCGTCGAGCGGCTGACCAGCCGCGCGCCAAGCCGGGCCTCCAGCCGCGCGATCAGCTTGCTCACCGCCGACGGTGTCATGCGCAACGCGCGTGCCGCGGAGGAAAAACTGCCTTCCTCGACGACGCGCACGAACACTTCGATCTCGCCGGAGCGATTGATATCGGGCCTGGCCATTTGTGAATCTATTTCACAGAAAATGTGCCCAAGGCAAGTCTGGTTCACAATGCAGGGAAGCACGATCTCAGGGGTCGGGGCGCGGGACGGCGCTCTTCGCCATCGAAGTGGAAACCGCCATGCCTCTTGCTCTTTACGCGCTTGCCGCCGGTGCCTTCGGCATCGGCGTCACCGAATTCGTCATCATGGGTCTGCTGCTCGATGTCAGCAAGGATCTCGGCGTTTCGATCACGGCCGCCGGCCAGCTCATTTCGGGCTATGCGCTCGGCGTCGTCATCGGCGCGCCCCTGCTGACCATCGCCACCGGCAACTGGCCACGCAAGACCGTGCTTCTGGCACTGATGGCGATCTTCACGCTTGGCAATCTCGCCTGTGCGCTGGCCCCCGATTACTGGACGCTGATGGGCGCCCGCATTATCACCGCCTTCGCCCACGGCACATTCTTTGGCGTCGGCTCTGTCGTCGCCACCGGGCTGGTCGCACCCAACAGACAAGCCTCGGCGATCGCGCTGATGTTCACCGGTCTGACCATCGCCAACATCCTCGGCGTGCCCTTCGGCACCTGGCTCGGCCAGGCCTTCGGCTGGCGAGCGACCTTCTGGGCGGTGACATTGGTCGGCGTGGCGGCCTTCGCCGTCATCCTGGCTCTGGTGCCACGCAGCCGGACGGCGCCCGAAAAGAGCGATCTGCGCGCCGATCTCGCCGTGCTGCGCCGCACGCCCGTCCTGCTCGGCCTCGCCACCACGGTGCTCGGCTATGCCGGCGTCTTCGCCGTCTTCACCTATATCGCACCACTGCTGACCGAGATCAGCGGCTTCAAGGAAGCGGCCGTGTCGCCGATCCTGCTCGTCTTCGGCGGCGGTCTCATCGCCGGCAATTTGCTTGGCGGCAAGGTCGCCGACCGCTGGCTGGTGCCGGCCGTGCTGGGCAGTCTCGTGGTGCTGGCCCTGGTGCTCGCCACCATGAGCTTCGCCATCCACAGCCAGGTCATGGCCGTCATCTATGTCGGCCTGCTCGGTGCCGCCGCCTTCGCCACAGTGGCGCCGCTGCAGATGTGGGTGCTGGACAAGGCGCAAGGTGCCGGCCAGAGCCTCGCCTCGTCCTTCAACATCGCCGCCTTCAATCTCGGCAATGCGGCAGGCGCCTGGCTTGGTGGTGCGGTGATTGCCCATGGCCTTGGCCTGGGCTCCCTTACCTGGGTCGCCGCCCTGCTGCCGCTCGCGGCACTCGGTGTGGCGGGGCTGGCGCTGCGTCTCGATCGCACCGCCACGCTCGGCGAGCCTGCCTCCATCCGGTCGTGACCGTCCTCTGCAAACCCGCTTCCCACACCCTTCATTCCACAGGAGTAAAAAGATGGACTACCGACGTCTCGGTGCATCGGGCCTGAAAGTGCCCGCACTCTCATTCGGCGCGGGAACCTTTGGCGGCTCCGGCCCGCTGTTCGGCGCCTGGGGCAACAGCGACGCCAGGGAGGCGCGGCGGCTGATCGACATTTGCCTGGAGGCCGGCGTCAATTTGTTCGACACCGCCGACGTCTATTCGAACGGCGCCTCGGAAGAGGTGCTTGGCGAAGCCATAAAAGGCCGCCGCGATGCCGTCCTGATATCGACCAAGACCGCGCTGCCGATGGGCGACGGACCGGCTGACTATGGCTCTTCCCGGTCGCGGTTGATCAAGTCGGTGGACGCCGCGCTGAAGCGCCTCGGCACTGACTATATCGACCTGTTGCAACTGCACGCTTTCGATGCCGGGACGCCGATCGAGGAGGTCTTGTCGACGCTGGACGAACTCGTGCGCGCCGGCAAACTGCGCTATGTCGGCGTCTCCAATTTCTCCGGCTGGCAAGTGATGAAGTCGCTGGCGCAAGCCGACAAGCACGGTTATCCGCGCTATGTCGCGCACCAGGTCTACTACTCGCTGGTCGGCCGCGACTACGAATGGGAGCTGATGCCGCTCGGCCTCGACCAGGGCGTTGGCGCGCTCGTGTGGAGCCCGCTTGGCTGGGGCCGCCTGACCGGCAAGATCCGCCGTGGCCAGCCCTTGCCGGAAAAGAGCCGGCTGCACGACACGGCAAGCTTCGGACCGCCGGTCGAGGACGAGCATCTCTATCGGGTGATGGATGCGCTCGATGCGGTGGCGCAGGAAACCGGCAAGACCGTGCCGCAGATCGCCATCAACTGGCTCCTGCAGCGCCCGACCGTGTCGTCGGTCATCATTGGCGCCCGCAACGAGGAACAGCTTCGCCAGAACCTCGGCGCCGTCGGCTGGACCTTGACGCCGGAGCAGATCGGGAAACTCGACGCCGCAAGCGAAGTCACCGCGCCCTACCCGTACTTCCCGTATCGGCGGCAGGAAGGCTTTGCCCGGCTGAACCCGCCGGCTGTTTGATTAAGTCACAGTCTTACGTTCCGGGGCCGCCATAGAGACATTTGGGGGTAGCCGAAGCCCCTCAACTTCGTCATCCACGGGCGGAGCAGCCGCGAAGCGGCGTCGCGAAGACCCGAGGATCCATGCCGCGACCTTGGCCGTAAAGTGCAGCGGAGCAGAATTCTGCACCGTTGTGACGCTTCGGAGTCCCGGCATGGATCCTCGGGTCTGCGCCGCGTCGCTTCGCTCCTTGCTTCGCCCGTGGATGACGACGCGATAGGCGTTTGCGCCAACCACTAATGGTCGACAAAATGCCTGCCTACTGCTCTCAGTGCAGCACGAACTCCCCATCCACCTTGCGCCACTCATTCGGCGCGATCAGCTTCTGGTGGGTGTAGCTGATCGAATGCAGCGGCCCGTCCAGCTTGGCCTTCCAGAATTCGATGAACTTGATCAGCACCGGAAACTTCGGCGCCAGATCGTAGTCCTGCCAGATGAAGCTCTGCAGCAGATGCGGGTGATCGGGAAAGTGATAGAGAATCTTGGCCGTGGTCAAGCCATAGCCTTTGAGCATCAGGTCCATTTCGGCATGGTCGCGCATTACGGTCCCCAGGTTGATTCGCCTGTCCTCCCATGGCTGATTGTGCGCGCCGCTGATTAATCGTCTATTGATTTTTTCTTCATCTGAACCGGCTTTAGCATGCGAAAACATGCAGTTAGCAGCGCACTTGGCCGAGTGCTGACAGCCTCGGGGAAGCCCCCTGCGGCATCCCGCCGCGCGAATCCAACGTCTAATGTTGCCGTAACGGCGGAACTGGTAATAATGCCGCCGAATTCGCGGCCCTGTCGCCGCGATCCCGCCGGCATTTCAAGCCGGCGATTGGTTCGGGAGGAAAGTCAGGAATGTCCGAGGTTCATGTCCATCGCGTCCAGCCGGCGTGGAAGAAAAACGCGCTGATCGACAATGACACCTACCTGAAATGGTATGCCGACAGCGTCAAGAACCCGGACAAATTCTGGGGCAAGCACGGCAAGCGCATCGACTGGTTCAAGCCCTTCAGCAAGGTCAAGAACACCTCCTTCGACGGCAAGGTCTCGATCAAATGGTTCGAGGACGGACTGACCAACGTTTCCTACAACTGCATCGACCGGCACCTGAAGAAGCGCGGCAACCAGACCGCCATTATCTGGGAAGGCGACAATCCCTACGATGACAAGAAGGTCACCTATAACGAGCTCTACGAGCATGTCTGCCGGCTCGCCAATGTGATGAAGAAACACGGCGTCAAGAAAGGTGATCGCGTTACCATCTACATGCCGATGATCCCGGAAGCCGCCTATGCGATGCTGGCCTGCACGCGTATCGGCGCCGTCCATTCGATCGTCTTCGGCGGTTTCTCGCCGGATGCGCTGGCCGGCCGCATCGACGACTGCAAGTCGACCTTCGTCATCACGGCTGATGAAGGCCTGCGCGGCGGCAAGCCCATCCCTTTGAAGGAAAACACCGACAAGGCGATCGAGATCGCCGCGAAAGCCGGAACGAAAGTCGAAAAGGTGGTGGTCGTGCGCCGCACCGGCGGCAAGACCGGCTGGGTTTCAGGCCGCGACGTCTGGTACCACGACGAGGTCGCGACGGTGAAAGCCGAATGCAAGCCCGAGAAGATGAAGGCCGAGGACCCGCTGTTCATCCTCTACACATCGGGTTCGACCGGCAAGCCGAAGGGCGTGCTGCACACCACCGCCGGCTATCTCGTCTACGTCTCGATGACCCACCAATATGTCTTCGATTACCATGACGGCGACATCTACTGGTGCACCGCCGATGTCGGCTGGGTCACCGGCCACAGCTACATCGTCTACGGCCCGCTCGCCAACGGCGCCACCACGCTGATGTTCGAAGGCGTGCCGAATTATCCGTCGCAGTCGCGCTTCTGGGAAGTCATCGACAAGCACAAGGTCAACATCTTCTACACCGCGCCGACGGCGCTGCGCGCGCTGATGGGCGCCGGCGACGCGCATGTCGCCAAGACATCGCGCAAGTCGCTGCGCGTACTGGGTTCGGTCGGCGAACCGATCAATCCGGAAGCCTGGGAGTGGTATTTCAACATCGTCGGCAACGGCAAGGTGCCGATCGTCGACACCTGGTGGCAGACCGAGACCGGCGGCATCCTGATCACGCCGCTGCCCGGCGCCACCGACCTCAAGGCGGGATCGGCGACGCGGCCTTTCTTCGGCGTCAAGCCGCAGCTGGTCGACGGCGAGGGCAAGGTGCTGGAAGGTGCGGCCGACGGCAATCTGTGCATCACCGATTCCTGGCCGGGCCAGATGCGCACCGTCTATGGCGACCACGACCGCTTCGTGCAGACCTATTTTTCGACCTACAAGGGCAAGTATTTCACCGGTGACGGCTGCCGCCGTGACGCCGACGGCTATTACTGGATCACCGGCCGCGTCGACGACGTCATCAACGTCTCCGGCCATCGCATGGGCACGGCCGAGGTCGAATCCGCACTGGTCAGCCACGACAAGGTTTCGGAAGCCGCCGTCGTCGGCTATCCGCACGACATCAAGGGACAGGGCATCTACTGCTACGTCACGCTGATGGCCGGCGAGCAGCCGAGCGAGGAGCTGCGCAAGGAGCTGGTCGCCCATGTCCGCAAGGAGATCGGCGCCATCGCTTCGCCCGACAAGCTCCAGTTCGCGCCCGGCCTGCCGAAGACGCGTTCCGGCAAGATCATGCGCCGCATCCTGCGCAAGATTGCCGAGGACGATTTTTCAGCGCTCGGCGATACTTCGACGCTCGCCGATCCGGCCGTCGTCGATGATTTGGTCGCCAACCGGCAAAACAAGAAGAGCTGATGCAGGCAGCGCTTGGCACTGTCAGTGAGCTTTGGCGCTATCCGGCGAGTTCGCTTGCCGGCGAGCGCCGGGAGACAATCTCGGTCGACATCGAGAGCATTAAGGGCGACCGCATGTTCGGCCTTGTCGACGCGTCCGACAATGAGATCGCGCGACCGGACCGCGACCCGAAATGGCACAAGGTGCCGCGCATCCGAACCCGGCTGTCGCCGACCCTGGAACTCGAGATTGCCGTTCCCGAGGGCAACTGGCTGGCTGCGCCAAGTATCGAGAGCGACCGCGCGGTATCGGCCTATCTCGGCTTCGAGGCCTCGATCCGGCCGTTTCGTCGCGAGAATGCCGCGCCTGACTATTCCGGCCCGCTGACGGCGGAGCGTTATCGCAAGGCGCCGATCCATCTGTTGACCACGGCTTCGCTGGCGCGCCTGAAGGCATTGCATCCGGAAGGCACCCCCGATCCGCGCCGTTTTCGTCCCAACATCGTCGTCGACATGGCGGCACTCGAAGGGTCGTTTCCGGAGACGGAATGGATCGGCCGCAAGCTTGCCATCGGCGACCTGTTGCTGACCATCTCCGAACCCTGCCGCCGCTGCGGTTTCACCATCATCGCCCAGGATGGCTTCGACCATGATCCGGCGATCCTGCGCAATCTGGTTCGCCATAACGCCCACAATCTCGGCGTCTATTGCACGGTCGACCGGCCGGCGCGCGTCGAAACCGGCGACGCGATGCGCTTCCTGTAAGCTATCGATACAGATCCGCCCGCGTCGGCGGCAGGCCGCTTGGACCACGCGCGCGCTTGGTCACGACGGTCTGGAAAATCTGCGCCGAGGCGCGTTCGAAGGTGATCGAACAGCCCGTCAGGTAAAGCAACCATAGCCGTGCCTTGGCTTCGCCCACCTCGGCGATTGCCTCGTCGAACCTTTCGTGCAGCCGCTCCGCCCACAGTCTGCAGGTGCGGGCATAGTGCTCGCGCAGGTTCTCGACATCGTAGACGAGAAAACCATGCGCCTCGAGATTGCCTGTTGTCATTCCGATCGTGTCGAGTTCGCCGCCGGGGAAGATGTATTTGAGCAGCGCCTTGTACTCCGGCCCCTTGCGCAGGGTCTTCTTCATGTCGCCCTTGCTGCGCCGGGTGATGGCGTGGTGCAGATAGATGCCGCCCGGCTTCAGCAGGCGATGAATGGTCTTGAAATAGGTGGCGTGGTTGGCGAGCCCAAGATGTTCGAACATGCCGATCGACGAGATCTTGTCGAACGAGCCGGTGAGTTCGGCATAGGATTTGATCTCGATGGTGATGCGGTCCTCCAGCCCTTCGGCGCGGATGCGTTCGCGGGCAAGATCGGTCTGCGCCTGCGACAGCGAGACACCGTGGCCGATAACACCATAGTTCTTCGCGGCATGGATGAGCATCGCTCCCCAGCCACAGCCGATGTCGAGCAGTCGTTCGCCAGGCTTCAGCCGGAGCTTGCGACAGATATGGTCGAGCTTGTCGATCTGCGCCTGGTCGATGCTGTTGGCGAAATCCTTGAAGTAGCCGCAGCTGTAGACCATGCGCTCGTCGAGGAAGAGCCGGTAGAAGGCGTTCGAAATGTCGTAGTGATGCTGGATCGCCTCCTGGCTCGAACCGCTGACATAGGGATTGCGCCCCGACAGATCGGTCCGCGCCGTCATCTGCTTGCGCGCCAAAAGCACGGAAGGCAGGTCGCCCAGGATCGCCATTTTCGGCAGCGATTTGAGCTTGGTTCTGAGCTTGCCTTGCGACGGCAGGGCATAAAAGTCGAAAATCGTCCCGTCTTCGATGTTGATCGTCTTGGAAATCCACATCTCGATCAGCGTCGACAGGGACGGCCGCTTCACGATCTGCCAGACGATGTCCTGGTCGTTGATGGTGAGCACCGGACCCGTGGCGGGGCCGATCCGCTCCCCGGTCCATAGCCTGACGGCAAACCCCGGTTTCAATGTTTCGATCACCGTTCGAACGATGCGAGCGGCCTTTTCGGCTGCCTCCATGCGACTCCTCCGAATGCTGGCCCCAGGCAGAAGTTTGCCCGGCCGGCCTGGCAATCGCAAGCGGCTCGCACCAAGCCCCCCGTTGGCTAATTTCAGACCTGCACCTTGTCTTTTGCTGCAATGCACCCCATCATCAGTATGTGTTCAACAAATCGAAAGGAGGTGATCCGATGTCGAGTGATTTCGTTTTCCAGAACGTGGCCTCAGCGGATTGCACTTTCGGGAAGCAGTCTTCCCGTTAAGGCGCGAAATGCGCGGCGGGTGACCCGATAGGTCGCCGCCAAGGCCGCGCCACGGACGGAAACACGGAAGGCCGCCGGCTTCGAAAGAAGCGGCGGCCTTTTCCGTTTGCGGACTACTGGGTCAATGCGACCTTTTCGGTGTTGCGAATGATCTCCTGAAAGGCGTCGTCCAATTCGGCTCCGGTGGACACGTCGAAGAAATGCCTCTTGGCGGCGGAGGTATCCTTCGACGAACAGTCCTTCAGCACCGCCTTTGCCTGATCCCGCTCGGTTGCCGACATGTCCTTGTCGTCCAGATCGAAGCCAATGGTGAAAATCTCGATGCCATCATTTTTCATATTTTCGCACAGCGTTTCGGCGTTGCCGCGCGCAAGGTTGCCCTGGCTATTGTACCTGTCCCCAGCCCCGGCGAAGGCGGTATTGAACTGGCCATCGGTCATCAGGATCGCGACCTTGGCGATCTTCTTCGGATCGGCATCCGAGGCGCCTTTGCCGAGACCGGCGTTCCTGATTGCAGTGCGCCATTGCGGCGACAGCATATAATAGGTCCACTGAATGGCGATCGCGCCGGCCGTGTAGCCATCGGCCTGGAAGTCCTCGATCGATTCAAGCAATGCATCGGAGTCGGCGGTCAGCGGGATCACCTCCGCACCAGGGCACCTGTTCATACCTCCGCCGAGATGATCGTCCCGGTTGACCAGGGCATAGTATTTCTTGCCGTTCCTGTCGGTGCGAACAGTGCCTGGGCCGTCGGCGCTCATATCTGCGTTGCCGTTCTTGTCCTTGCGCTCGGTGGCGCAATTGTCGGGGCGTGGCATCGCCGCGCCGACAATGGAGATGTAGTCGCTGAAGGACGGCAGCAGATTTTTGCCTGTCTTGGCGACGAGAAGCGGACTGCCGGCGACGGGTGGGAGCTCAGAGCTGCCTTGCTTCTCGGCATAGATGTTTTCCGCCAGCTTGCCGGCGTTGACGCCAGATGCATAAGGCACAATCGCTACGCGGATGCGGGGGTTCTGCGGATCCTGCTTCTGCAGCATCGTCAGAACAGCATTTTTTGCAGCAGCTTTCAGATCGCCGATCTTGTCGACCTTGCCGCGCTTGGCCATCGATCCCGTTATGTCCAGCATCATCGCCACTTCGACGGTCTTGTCCGAATAGAGCGCCGTTGTGGAAGCGGTGACGCGTTTCATGTCGCCCGTGCCGAAAATCGGAAAGTACAGCGCGACATCGATATGGGCGTCGGCCTGAACCGTCTTGGCAGTCCTGTCGACGATCAACCTGTCGAGCACGATCTGGTCGGCCTGCAGAATGCCTGCTTGGCTGTTGGCGTCGAGAAAGGCCTGCACCGATGTGTCGGCATCGGCTTCGTTGGTGGCGCCGGTCGTCAGGTCGCGTGCCGTCGACGTGACCGCGGCGTCGACCACGCTCTGGAGGCTCGATCTGGCATTGTAGAGCTGCGATACGTTGACCGAGAAGCCCGCTGCCAGCGCCAAGACCGAGGCGCTAAGGCCGAACAGGACCGCGAAATTTCCACCGCGATCCCTGGCGAAGCCGCCGACCGCGTGAACAAGACCCCCGTAATTCCGCATCCTACAGCCTCCACTCGCCTCGGCCTCGTCGCCGCGGAAAGGGCAATGCAGGATTCCCGCCGGATGATGCCTTGGCCTGGCAGAGAGCTCGCCTCCCAACAGCAAGTCATTGTTTTTGTTGAATTTTGGAACCCGCAAAGGTGAACGGTTGGTAAACGGGAACGCACCGTGGCGCTCGCGTTTACCGGCCGCTTACCATGATCTGGCCCAAGGCATCGCGACGCCATCGACGGCGTCCTGTTGCGGCACAAGCTCACTGTGCCGAAGCGGACCATGTGTCCCGAAAGTTGCGCCTAGAAAGAACCTCCCTGCCACCCTGTCGCATCGGTAGGCGTCGCGATTACGCCAGCATCTGTGCGCTGACGGTCCTGTCGATGCCGTGGTAGGGCGGGTTGAACAGATTGCCTGCCTGTTCATAGGTCCACACCTTGAACAGGCTGAGCCGGTGGGGGCCGAAACTGTGCAGCAGCGGCACGTCGGTGGCGTCGCGGCCGCGGGCGATGACGATACGGCCGATTCTGGGCGTGTTGTGGCGAGGATCGAACGTGTACCATTTGCCATCGAGGAACACTTCCAGCCACGCCGAGAAGTCCATCGGCGCCGGATCGGCTGGCACGCCGATATCGCCGAGATAGCCGTTCACATAGCGTGCCGGAATATTCATGCAGCGGCAAAGCGTGATCGCCAGATGGGCGAAGTCGCGGCAAACCCCGACGCGCTCCTCATGCGCCTGAGCCGCGGTGCGGGTCGAGCGCGCATAGCCATAGCCGAACGACAGCCGGTTGTGGACATAGTCGACGATCGCCTGCACGCGCGCCCAGCCGGACGGGATGTCACCGAAGAGCTGCCAGGCCAGGCTGCTCAGATGATCCGTCTCGCAATAGCGGCTGCCCAGGAGATACCCGAGAACTTCGTCCGGCAGGTCCGCCACCGGCACTTCCCTGGCCAGCGTGTTTACCTCGTCCGTCTCGCCGCTGTCCTCGACGACCGCGTCGTACAGGATGCGAAAACCACCGGCGGGCGCTGTGAAGCGCCGGCAGGCATTGCCATGCAGATCGTGGTACAGCCTTGTCGGCACCGCGGGCGAGGTCAGCACCCGCGTCTGCCGCTTGATGTCGCCCTGCCTGTCCCGATGGATCTCGAGCACTGAAATCACCGGCGTGGCGGCTACGCATTCGATGGCGATTTCGTAGCCGAGCCGGATCAGCACCGTTGGTCCCCCTTCGATCGTTGTTGTGAGAAGCAGTCCTTCCCAAACGCCCGGAGGATATCGTGGTTCCCTGGGCCGATCGAAAAGCACGCCCCCGTGTCTTCCCCTGCCGCAGTCGAGACGTTAGGTTCGGCCACCCGACCAAGCGCCTCCCCGGACTCAAGGAAAATCATGTATTCAGGCAGAAAATTCGCGGCCTTCCTCTTCGACATGGACGGCACGCTCATCAATTCCATCGCCTCGGCGGAACGGGTGTGGAGCAATTGGGCTCTCCGCCAGGGGCTCGACGTCGCCGCCTTCCTGCCGACGATCCATGGCGTGCGCGCGATCGAGACCATCACCGGCCTGGCACTGCCGGGCGTCGACCCGGCATACGAGGCTGATCTGCTGCTGAAGGCCGAGGCGGCCGATCTCGATGGCATTATCCAGATATCAGGCGCCGTGGCATTTCTCGATTCGCTGCCGCCCGAACGCTGGGCAATCGTCACCTCCGCCCCACGTGAGCTGGCGCTGTTGCGCATGAAGGCCGCCGGCATCCCCGTCCCGGCCATCATCGTCGCGGCGGAAGATGTCTCCCGCGGCAAGCCGGCGCCCGATTGCTTCCGGCTTGGCGCGGAACGGCTCGGCTTCGACGCGCGCGATTGCCTCGTCTTCGAGGATGCTCCAGCTGGCATCGCGGCAGCCGAAGCGGCGGGCGCGGCGGTCATGGTCATCAGCGCCACGCACAAGCACCCCTTGCCAACGCAACATGCCGCGATCGCAGGCTACGACATGGTCGGCATCACCGTCGACGAGCGTGGCTGGATCGCGCTCGAGCCGCAGCGCAACGCCGCCTAGGCGGCATCTAGAAATCGCTGGTGAGGCCCTTTACCTCCCAGTCGCCGTAGCGCCCTGGCTCCTTGCCGCCGCGGCCACCGATCTCCTTCGGCAGCGCGGCCTCCTTTTCGCGGTAGTCTTCCCGCCGCGCTGCGGCCTCGGCCAACGCACGGCGTGCGGCCGGCGTTAGCTCTCTCTGCGATGCCGTTTCGGCAGAAGCGGCGCCTGTTTTACTGATTTCGTCGGTCATGCGATAATCTCGGCAGATTGAGCCCAGTCAATTGAAACAGGAACTGGCGTTTCCCATCATATAGCCATGAACGCACGACGATCGACCCCTTTTCGGTGCCATTTCGACAGGAGCAGACGATGAACACCATCCGCACCGCCATGCTTCTTGCCGCGATGACGGCGCTGTTCATGGGCGTCGGCTTTTTGATCGGCGGCACCGGCGGCATGATGATCGCCTTCCTGTTCGCGGCCGGCACCAATCTGTTCAGCTACTGGAATGCCGACAAGATGGTGCTGTCGATGAACCGTGCCGTCGAGGTCGACGAAAGGAACGCGCCCGAATATTACGCCATCGTCCAGGCAATGGCCAAACAGGCCGGCCTGCCGATGCCGAAGACCTATCTGATCGACAACCCGCAGCCGAACGCCTTTGCCACCGGCCGCAACCCGCAGAACGCGGCGGTTGCTGCCTCCACCGGCCTGTTACAAGCGCTGACGCCTGAAGAGGTCGCAGCCGTCATGGCGCACGAGCTCGCCCATGTGCAGCAC
>NZ_RZRK01000469.1:0-4977 GCF_003997835.1 Mesorhizobium sp. M7A.F.Ca.CA.004.12.1.1 | reverse complement strand
CTTTACGAGGTGATCAAGGCGCGCGACGCGGCTTTTTACGACCGCTTGCGCGCCGCCGGCTTCGCCCTCGATTTCGGCGACGACGAGACCGGCCTTCTGATGAAGGCCTACCGCACCGGCTCCGGCTACTATATCGATGTCGGCGCTTCCGACCTGATCATCGACGGCAAGATCGGCATCCGCAGCGGCGTCGCCATCAAGTCGCTGACCCCGAGCGGCATCCTGTTCGAGGACGGCAGTGAACTCGCCGCCGACGCCATCATCGCCTGCACCGGCTATCAGTCGATGAACGAGACGGTGGCTTCGATCGTCTCGCGCGAAGTCGCCGACAAGGTCGGCCCCTGCTGGGGGCTTGGCTCGGGCGTCAAGGGCGACCCCGGACCCTGGCAAGGCGAGCTGCGCAACATGTGGAAGCCGACCGCGCAGGAAGCGCTTTGGTTCCACGGCGGCAATCTGGCGCTGTCGCGCTTCTATTCGAAATATGTGGCGCTGCAGATCAAGGCGCGGATGGAGCGCATTGAGACGCCGGTTTATGGGAAGCCGAGCAATTCGGGGCGGTAGCCATCTACCGCAAGAGCTAATCGTGCCGATGCCCAAAATGCCTCGCGGCCACCTCAACATGCGTATGCGACGCCTGCGCCACGAAACGCTCGGTCTCGTTGTGATCAGCCGCCTCGTTCGGCCACCAGGTGCCGCCGATAACGATGCCATCCGACACCAGCCTCTGGTCGGCGACCAATGACGCGCCGACCGCATCGACGAAGGTGAAGCGGCCCGGGCGCTGCCGGAGCACGGCGACATCGCCGACGGTGCCGACCGCCAGCGTGCCCAGGTCAGGCCTGGCGATCGCCTGCGCCGGCGCTTGCGTGGCGGCGCGCAGGACCTCGACCAGCGGCATGCCGAGCGCCAGCAGCTTCGACATGCAGACCAGTATGTCGAAGGCCGGCCCGTCGACGCAGTAGAGATGCACGTCGCTCGAGATCACGTCGGGCGCCAGCCCTTCCTCGAGCATGGCACGGGCAACGGCGAAATCGAACGAGCCCATGCCGTGGCCGATGTCGAAGATGACGCCGCGCTCGCGCGCCAGCCGCATGTCGGGCCGCACCGCGCCGGAAGCAAATACCGGCGCATTGGGAAACGGCCGGAAGCAGTGGGTGAGAATGTCGCCCCTGCGCAGCCGCGGCAGCACTTCCGAGCGGCCGGGCGGCGGCTCGTCTATATGCGCCATCAGCGGCAGGCCGGCCTGGTCGGCGGCCTCCAGCGCCAGATCCACCGGGGCGATGCCGCTGGTGCCGCCGGCATGCTTGCCGGAGCGGACTTTTACGCCGACCACGACATCGCGGTGTTCACGCACCGCCGCGACCACCTCGCGCGGCTCGCACAGCCTGAGGTCGCTGCACTCGCCGACCGACACTGTCTGCGAGAAGCCGAAAATGCCGGCAAAGGAAATGTTGACATAGGCCAGGATGCGGACCTTCGACCGCTCCATGACATGGCGGCGGAAGCCGAGGAAATTGCCGGCGCCGGCACTGCCCGCATCGATGAAGGTGGTGGTGCCGCTCTTGGCGGCCAGCCGGTCGGCATCGACGCCAAGCGACGTGCCGCCCCAATAGACGTGGCTGTGCAGGTCGACCAGGCCCGGCGTGACGATGCAGCCGCCGGCATCGACGATCTGCGCTGCGCTGTCCGCCGGGATATCGGCATCGACTGCGGCAACGCGGCCATTGGCGATGGCGACATCGCGCGGCGCGTCGAGGCCAGCGGCCGGATCGATCAGCCGTCCGCCCTTCAGCAGGAGGTCGAATTGCATTGAGGTCACCTCCGCTTCGTTGCTTTGCCTACAGAGGCCGGTAAGCGACCGCCTCGACCTCGATCTTGATATCGATCATCAGCCGCGATTCGACCGTGGTGCGGGCCGGCGGGTTTTTGGGGAAATGCCGGGCATAGACCGCGTTGAAGGCGCCGAAATCGCGCGCATCTTCCAGCCAGACCGTGGTCTTCACCACATCGTCCATGGTGCAGCCGGCCAGCGCCAGCGCGGCCTTGATATTGGCGAGCACCTGCTCGGTCTGTTCCGATATGCCGCCCTTGACCACGATGCCGTCGCTGCCGACGGGAACCTGGCCCGAGACATAGACGAGATCGCCGGCCCGCACGGCGGGCGACAACGGCACATGCGATGTTCCAAAACACTGTTTCGGCAAGGGACAAGCCTCCTCTGATGACAGGACGGGGTGCCATGGCAGCGCCCGCTTCGATCGACATTTACGCCGATCGGGGCGATCCTCATAGGGGGCCTTGTTGGAAAGCAACATTCTTCGAAATCCGTGTTGCTTTATTACAAGAGCGCTTGCATCGTACGCGCTGACGGGCGGCTTGGAAGCCGCAACGTACAGACGCATTTGCCAGAGCGGAGACACCCAGCGATGACTTACGACAAGAACCCGTTTCCATCAGGCGATGCCGATCGCCACGCGCTCTGGGAAATGCTGGTGCGGCGCGACATCGACGCTTTCATCGGCCAGGACTGGGCCATGGTCGAGGATGATTTCGTAGCCTCGAGCTTCTTCGGCATGCATGCGCATTTCCTGCACAACGCCGACGCCTGGCGGCTGCAGTTTCCAAGGCTCGAAATCTATCGCGACGAATGGCTGCGCCAGGCCAGGGAGACGGCGGCGACCAAATTCGCCGAGCCGCTGCGCGAGGCGCTGTTTCGCGTCACCAACATGCGCGACATCGATGTCGACGGCGACCGCGCCGTGCTGCACAAGAAATTCGACGGCTCGGTTGCCAAGGCGGACGGCAGCGTCGACCGCTTGAAATGGCAGACGCTGTATTTCTGCAGCAAGGTCGGCGGCAGCTGGAAGATATCAGGCTTCGTCGGCTACATGCCGCATCCGCTCGGTAGCTAGAACCACCGATCACCAGAGCGCAGGATGGGTCGGGCCGAACGTGCGGCCCGGCACCGCGGCCGCCATCAGCGCGCCGTTGAACAGCGATGGCGGATGCAAGGCGCCGCATTCCATCAAACGCATCGCCAGACATTGGCAATGCCTTTTGCGCCCATTCTTACGAATTTGTATGCCGCCGGACAGGCCGGTGTGAACTCGTTTGTTTACGATGCGCGGGGCGGATCGCAACCGCCCCGCCGCAACCATCGACCTCTGGACTTCAGCCATGCTCGCGCCCAACAGGCAACAACCCGCCGCACCGAGCCACAACAGGGTTCCCGACGTCACCCTCGACTTCTGGCTGGTCAAGCTGATGGCGGTCACCACGGGCGAGACCGCGGCGGATTATCTTGCCGACACGATCGGGCTTGGGCTGACCGTCACCTCGCTGATCATGACCGGCATCCTGATCGCGGCCCTTGTCCTGCAGTTTACGCGGAAATGCTATGTGCCGTGGGCTTATTGGCCGGCGGTGGTGCTGATCAGCATCGTCGGCACGCTGGTGACGGACAGCCTCGTCGACAGTTTCGGCGTGCGCCTGCAGACGGCAACCATCGCCTTCTCGGTCGCGCTCGCCGCGACATTCGCGGTCTGGTACGCCAGCGAAAGGACGCTGTCGATCCACACCATCTTCACCACCAGGCGCGAGATCTTCTACTGGCTGGCGATCCTCTTGACCTTCGCGCTCGGCACCGCCGCCGGCGACCTCGTCGCCGAAAGCTTCGACATGGGCTACCTCACGACGGGGCTGCTGTTCGGCGGTGCCATCGCGCTGATAGCGCTCGCCTACTGGCTGCTGCATCTCGACGGCATCCTGGCCTTCTGGCTCGCCTATATCCTGACACGGCCGCTTGGCGCCTCCTTCGGCGACCTGCTGTCGCGATCGGCCAGGCACGGCGGCCTGGGTCTCGGCACCATCTTCACCAGCCTGCTCTTCCTTGGCTGTATCTTTGCGCTTGTCCTGCACATGACCCTGAAGGAGGCAACCGACGAGGCCGATGAACTGTTGCTGGACCTGGACTGAAGCCTTGGCCTCGTCATCCGCGCGCGGAGCAAGGAGCGTAGCGACGCAGCGCGGACCCGACGATGACGAAGTTGGGAGAAGCCGCTCCGAATGCCTGCGCCTTCGTGACATCCTAGGAACAAGCCCGTGCCGGTGATAGCCTCTCCATCTCGGCAACGGACCGGACCTTTCATGCGACTGCTTCTCGTCGAGGACGACCACAGGACGGCCGACTATATCGTCAGGGGACTGACCGAGGCCGGCCATGTCTGCGACCTCCTTCGCAACGGACATGACGCGCTGTTCGCGGCGACCCGGGGCAATTACGACGTGATCGTCGCCGACCGGATGATCCCCGGCCTCGACGGCCTGTCGATGATCAAGGCGGTGCGCGCCGCGGGCGTACGGACGCCCACGATCTTTCTCACCTCCGTCGGCGGCATCGACGATCGCGTCGAGGGGCTGGAGGCCGGCGGCGACGACTATCTGGTCAAGCCCTTCGCCTTTTCCGAACTTCTCGCCCGCATCAACGCGCTTGGCCGGCGGCCGGCGGCGCAGGAGCAGAAAACCGTCCTGCGGGTCGCCGACCTCGAAATGGACCTGATCATGCGGCGGGTCACGAGGCGGGGCCAGCCGATCGACCTGCAGCCGCGGGAATTCAGCCTGCTGGAAGTGCTGATGCGCGGCGAAGGCCGCGTCATCACCCGCACCATGCTTCTGGAGCGCGTCTGGGATTTTCATTTCGATCCCAGGACCAGCGTCGTCGAGACCCATATCAGCCGGCTGCGGGCCAAGGTCGACAAGCCCTTCGAAACCCAGCTCATCCACACCGTCCGCAACACCGGCTACAGCCTGCACGCGCCGTCATGACCGGAACATGGTCCCGCCTGCTGCGCAGCACGCCGTTCCGGCTGGCTCTGACCTTCGCCTTCCTGTTCGTGCTGGCCTTCGTCCTGTCGGGCGCCATCGTCTACCAGATGATGAGCGCCGATCTTGCCGAGCGGCTCGACGACACCATCAAGG
>NZ_RZRK01000468.1:0-4981 GCF_003997835.1 Mesorhizobium sp. M7A.F.Ca.CA.004.12.1.1 | reverse complement strand
GCACCAGGCTGGCGGTAAAATCCTGCGCCGAAAAGCCGGCGTTGAAATGTCCGAGCACGATCTCGTCGACCTCGTCGGGACCGATGCCGGCATGGTCGAGCGCGTCGGTTGCCACCTTGACGATCAGATTTTCTAGCGTTTCGCCCTCGAGCTTGCCGAAGCGCGAATGCGCCCAGCCAACGATGCATGCGGTCATGGCGGTCTCCATCCTTGGCGCCAGCCTAACATGTGGGCTCACGGCGCATTTCGCCTTTATTGTTCAAATATAAACAATCTTGCCCACTTCGTGAAGGGCGGGAGGCGGACAATCGCTTGGTACAGCCAAGATCGCGGTCGATTTTTTTGTTGATTGACGCGTCAATAAAAAATAATCCTGTTTTCTCAAAGGATCATCGCGAGATGCCGAAAGTCGGAATGGAACCGCTGCGCCGCAAGGCGCTGATCGACGCGACGATCTCGGCGATCGGCGAGCGCGGCTCGCTCGACGTCACCATGTCCGAGATCGCCGGACGCGCCGGGGTTTCGTCGGCTCTTGCCCATCACTATTTCGGCGCCAAGGACGAGTTGTTGCTGGCGACGATGCGGCACATCCTGGCCGAACTGACCATCGACATGCGACGCGCCCTTCAATCGGCTGGTACCGCGCGCCAGCGCGTTTCGGCGGTGGTCACCGTCAACTTCTCCGACATCCAGTTCCAGCCGGAAACCATCGCCGCCTGGCTCGCCTTCTATGTCGAGGCGCAGAAATCATCGGCCTTGCGCCGGCTGCTCAGGGTCTATGCGCGGCGGCTGCACTCGAACCTGATGAGCGGGCTTGTCGGCATCCTGCCCAGGGCCGAGGCCGACCGCGCCGCCGAAGCGACCGCGGCGATGATCGACGGGCTCTACATCAGGCGGGCGCTGAAAGACGGCGTGCCTGATGCCGCGACCGCAATCGCGCTGGTCGAGGACTATCTCGAAACAAAACTCGGCGAGCGGCGCAAACAGTGACAACGAAGCGACCCAATTTTCTGATCGTCATGGTCGACCAGCTCAACGGAACCTTGTTTCCGGACGGCCCGGCGGATTTTCTGCACACACCGCATCTGAAAGCGTTGGCTGCGCGATCGGCGCGCTTTGCCAACAACTACACGGCCTCGCCGCTCTGCGCACCAGGCCGTGCCTCGTTCATGAGCGGGCAATTGCCGTCGCGCACCGGCGTCTACGACAATGCCGCCGAATTCGCCTCGTCGATCCCGACCTTCGCCCATCATCTGCGCGCTGCCGGCTACTACACCTGCCTGTCGGGCAAGATGCATTTCGTCGGGCCGGACCAACTGCACGGTTTCGAGGAACGGCTGACGACCGACATCTACCCTGCCGATTTCGGCTGGACGCCGGACTACCGCAAGCCCGGCGAGCGTATCGATTGGTGGTATCACAATCTGGGCTCGGTGACCGGCGCCGGCGTTGCCGAGATCACCAACCAGATGGAGTATGACGACGAGGTCGTGTTCCTAGCCACACAGAAGCTCTATCAGCTTTCGCGCGAACAGGACGATGCGAGCCATCGGCCATGGTGCCTCACCGTCTCGCTGTCGCACCCGCATGATCCCTATGTCGCGCGCAAGCAGTATTGGGATCTCTATGAGCATTGCCAGGCGTTGAACCCGGAAACCGGGTTCATCGCGCATGACGAGCAGGATGCGCATTCCCGGCGGCTGTACCACGCCAGCGACTATCCTTCCTTCGAGATCACGCCGGAACAGGTGCGTCGTTCGCGGCAGGGCTATTTCGCCAACATCTCCTATGTCGACGACAAGCTGGGCGAGATCCTGGATGTTCTCGAGCGCACCCGCATGGCCGACGACACCATCATCCTGTTCTGCTCGGACCACGGCGACATGCTCGGCGAGCGCGGCCTATGGTTCAAGATGAGCTTCTTCGAGGGCTCGGCGCGGGTGCCGCTGGTGATTGCCGGCAAGGGCGTTCACGCCGGGCTGATCGAGACGCCGGTTTCCAATCTTGACGTGGCGCCGACGCTTTGCGACCTCGCCGGCATCGACATCGCTGCAATCGCGCCGTGGACCGACGGCCAGTCGCTGCTGCCGCTCACCAAGGGGTTTGAGCGCACCGCGCCGGTGCTGATGGAATATGCGGCCGAAGGGTCCAACGCGCCCTTGGTGGCGATCCGCGACGGCAGATACAAATTCGTCCATTGCGAACTCGATCCGCCGCAACTGTTCGATCTCGAAGCCGATCCGCTCGAACGGGACAATCTGGTCGATGACGCGGCCAATGCGGGCCTGGTGGCGGCATTCATGGACAAGGTCCAGTCGCGCTGGGACATGGCCGGCTTCGACGCCGCTGTCCGCGAAAGCCAGGCGCGCCGCTGGGTCGTCTATCCGGCGCTGCGCAACGGCGCCTATTACCCCTGGGATTTCCAGCCGCTGCAAAAAGCGTCCGAGCGCTACATGCGCAATCACATGAACCTCGACAATCTCGAAGAGAGCAAAAGGTATCCGCGAGGCGAATGATGTCAGACCTTCTCGTCCCCTCCCTCGACCACCTCAAGCAGGCCTACGCCGTCACCTCCAGGGCGACGCAGATCACACCGCTGCTGGAATCGGCGGTACTGGCCCGCGAGACGGGTGCGGCCCGCGTCTTCATCAAGCCGGAATCGCTGCAATGGGCCGGATCGTTCAAGGTGCGCGGCGCCTATTGGCGCCTGAAGCAGCTTTCCACTGAAGAGGCCAGGAAAGGCGTCGTCGCCTACTCCTCCGGCAATTTCGCGCAAGGGCTGGCGGCTGCCGGCCAGGCGCTCGGCATTCCCGTCACCATCGTCATGCCGATCGACGCACCGACCGCCAAGCGTGATGCTACGGCCGGCTATGGCGCCCGCGTCGTGCTGACCGACCATGGCGAACGCGCGCGTGAGGAAGTCGCCGCCGCCAAGGCACGCGAGATCGCCGAGACCGAAGGCTTGGCCCTGCTGCATCCATTTGACGATCCGGAGATCGTTGCCGGCCAGGCGGGCGCCGGCCTCGAAGCGCTTGACCAACTCGAAGCCAAAGGCGCCAGCGCCGATCTTTTGTTCTGCTCGGTCGGTGGCGGTGGGCTGATCGGCGGCGTTTCGCTCGCCTTCCACTATCTGTCGCCCGCCACTGAGATCATCGGCGTCGAATCTGAAGGTTTCGACGGCATGGGCTCGTCGCTGGCACATGGCAGCATCGAGACGATGCCGATCGGGCCGAAGTCGATCTGCGACGGGCTGATGTCGCGACGGCCGGGCGACGCGCCTTTCGCGGCAGTCAAGACCGCCGGTGTTCGCGGCATCACCGTCGACGACCAATCGGTGCGCAGCGCCATGCGGATCGCCTTCGAGCGCATGAAGCTGGTGCTCGAGCCCTCGGGGGCCGCCTCGCTCGCCGCACTGCTCGGCGGCAAGGTGGATGTGAGGGGCAAGACCGCCTTTGTTGTGGCTACCGGCGGCAATGTCTCGCTCGCCGATTTCATGGCGCATATGAACGATGCTTGAAGCAGATTTCGTCATCATCGGCTCCGGCTCGGCCGGCTCGGCCATGGCCTATCGCCTGTCTGAAGACGGCAAGCATTCGGTCATCGTCATCGAATTCGGCGGCAGCGATATCGGGCCGCTGATCCAGATGCCGTCGGCGCTTTCGATCCCGCTCAACATGAGCCTCTATGACTGGGGCTTTGCCAGCGAGCCGGAGCCGCATCTCGGCGGCCGTGTGCTGGCGACACCGCGCGGCAAGGTGATCGGCGGCTCGTCCTCGATCAACGGTATGGTCTATGTGCGCGGCCACGCCCGCGATTTCGACCATTGGGCCGAAGAGGGTGCGGCCGGCTGGGGCTTCGCCGACGTGCTCCCCTATTTCAAGCGTATGGAAGATTCGGACGGCGGCGAGGATGGCTGGCGCGGCCACGGCGGGCCGCTGCATGTGCAGCGCGGCTCGCGTAAAAATCCGCTCTATGGCGCCTTTGTCGAGGCTGGTCGCCAGGCCGGGTTCGAACTGACCGACGACTACAATGGTTCCAAGCAGGAAGGGTTTGGGCCGATGGAGCAGACCATCAGCGGCGGCCGCCGCTGGTCGGCGGCATCAGCCTATCTGAAGCCGGCGCTGAAGCGCAAAAATGTGAGTCTGGTCAAGGGCTTTGCGCGGCGCGTGATCATCGAGAATCAACGCGCCATCGGCGTCGAGATCGAAGCTCACAAACAGATTCAGGTCGTTAAGGCGCGACGTGAGGTGATCGTCGCCGCATCGTCGATCAATTCGCCCAAGATACTGATGCTGTCCGGCATCGGCCCGGCCGAGCATTTGCGCGCAAACGGCATTCCGGTGGTGGCCGACCGGCCCGGTGTCGGCCGCAATCTGCAGGATCATATGGAGCTCTACATCCAGCAGGAATCATTGCTGCCGATCACGCTCAATTCGGTGCTGAACCCGTTCTCGAAAGCACTCATCGGAGCGCAGTGGTTGTTCCTCAAGACCGGGCTTGGCGCCACCAACCACTTCGAAGCGGCAGCCTTCGTGCGCTCGCGCGCCGGCGTCGACTACCCCGATATCCAGTACCATTTCATCCCGGCGGCAGTCCGCTATGACGGCAAGGCGGCTGCGAAATCGCACGGCTTCCAGGCGCATGTCGGACCGATGCGCTCGAAGTCGCGCGGTTCGGTGACGCTGCGTTCGCCGGACCCGAAATCCAAGCCGGTGATCCGCTTCAACTACATGTCGCATCCAGACGATTGGGCCGAGTTCCGCCACTGCATCAGGCTGACGCGCGAGATCTTCGGGCAGTCGGCGTTCGACCCCTATCGGGGCAAGGAAATCTCGCCGGGCAGCCACATGCAGTCGGACGACGAGCTCGACATCTTCATCCGCGATCATGCCGAGAGCGCCTACCATCCTTGCGGCACTTGCAAGATGGGCCGCGCCGACGACATGATGAGCGTCGTCGATCCGGAATGCCGGGTCATTGG
>NZ_RZRK01000467.1:0-4982 GCF_003997835.1 Mesorhizobium sp. M7A.F.Ca.CA.004.12.1.1 | reverse complement strand
GGCTGCGATCATCGTGGCGGGCGAGAAAAAGTTCAGAGCTAGCCTGCGGGAAGCCGAGGAGCGCGCAGAGCGGGAGCGGATCGAAAAGGAAAATCAGCGCCAGGAATGGCTAGCCCAGCGCAACCAACAGCGCCTGCAAAACCTGCGGACCAGCGGAGAGCTACTGCGTCAGTCTGAAGAGATTCGCGCACTTGTTGAGCGCGTCCGTCGCGCGATCCCTACTTGTAGAACCGTGCGCTGACCGCTTTCGGGCCGAGAGTGGACCGACGGCTCCGAGGCTCGGATCGTCAGTAGCGGACCTTCGAACGTCGAATGATCTCAAAGACCAACTGCCAGCTTTCTGCGCGTTAAGCCATGATCGGAGGCGTCGAATGCGAACATGTGTTGAGGGCGGATGTTTCCGGCCTCGGCCCTTTTCGCTCCTAAGTGTGGCCGTGGGATACACCGCCGGTCCCTTGTGTCCCTCCCTGCCTTCGCCCCCAAAGCTGCTGAGGCGCATAGTAGGCTTCTCTTTTGCGCCTCAGATGTGTATGCCTTAATCAGCTCCATGGAACATCTAGCTGGAGCTGATCAAAAATATATGAAGCCACCAACGCAACCTGACTCCGACCGGCCCTTGAATGCCGAGGCGGCCGATCTTTTTGGCTTTGTGGGCATAGCCAGAAGACTCGCACCCGCAATTCTGAAGACGTTCGAAACAGACGGCATGGTCGTTGGCCTGGAGGGGCCTTGGGGATCAGGCAAGACCACGCTGCTGAACTTCCTGCGGCACGAGCTGGACAAGAGCAAGCCGGAGCACATCCACGTCATAAACATCGCGCCATGGCTCAGCGGAGATCGGTCCAATCTCGTATCCTCCCTGCTTATCCCAATAGCGGACATTCTGGATCAGATTGAAAACGCGCACGCCAAACAGAGCCGTTGGAAGCAGCTGAAGAAGAAAGGAACCGACCTCGGCAATCTCGTCCGGTCGTACGGCGCGAAAACAGGGCGGACGTTGGCGCCGGCCGCGCGGTTGGCTGAATATTTCATTCCCGGTGCGAAGATCGCGGGAGACTCGTTGGATTTGGCTTCTGAGTACCTTGAGCAGTCTGAACGCCAACAGACGACTGCCGAAATCAAAGCCAACATTTCCAAGAGGATTTCCGAGCTCAAAATCGGCTTCGTCGTCATTCTGGACGACCTCGACCGGCTTGAGCCCGAACAAGCCGTTGAGGTGGTCCGGCTGGTGAGGTCGGTCGCCGATTTCCCGAAGATTACCTACCTGATGTGCTATGATCGGGCGGCCCTATCCCACGCGCTTATGACTGGCCTGAAGATATCCGATGGAGATCAGTTCCTTCAAAAAATCATCCAGCTGACCTTCACTATACCACTCCCCGAGCCATTCGACTTGCGGGAGCAATTCCTCACAGAGGCTTTGGCCATCTTCGAGGAAGTCACCGGAAGCCCCGCGACTAGTGAGCTCCTCTCCGATCTTAAAGTTGGGGTGGACCGCGAAGGTGGCGCACTACGGACCCCGCGAGAGGTCAAGCTTGCTCTCAACAGCCTCCGGTTCCTGTATCCCTCGATCAAGGACGATGTCTATTTCCCCGACGTCTGCCGGTTGCACCTGATCAAGACAACGAACCCGGCTCTCTATCGTTGGATCGAGGAATATCTCTCGCTACGCTCGGTCCTCGTCACAGGCGATGGTACAATCAGCAGCCACGACAAGAAGGAGATCGGCAAGCGGCTTCAGGAGCTTCTGCCGTCAGACGACGCAATGTCCACGCAGTCAATCTGGAGCCTGCGCCGGTTCATTCCAGGCATCATCAAGAACGACAGTCCCGAGCAATGCGTCTTTTCGAGCTCAAGCGTAGGCGAAGTGAAAAACATGATCGCGCTGCGCCGTCTGGGCAGCCCGATCCATTACCGCTACTACTTCGCGCTGACGTATCCGAAAACGATAATGCCGGATGACGAGTTCAACGCGTTGCTCGCCCTCGCAACGAGCCACACGTCGGCGCTGACGGAGAAACTCGTCGCTCTCGCCCGGAAAAGGAGGTCGTCAGGAAGGAGTTGGTTCGAACATTTACTGGACCGGCTGGATGACGACATGATCAGAAGCCTCGGCGCATCGAGGCTCTCAGGTCTGATAGAAGCCATATCCAACGGCATGGATGTCATCCTTGCCGAAGACAACAGTCCGCGGCCGTTGTCGCTGTCAGTCTCGGATATCGCGGAACGTGTGGTGAGGGGTTGCCTCAAACAGTTGAAGACGTTGGACCACGATGCCTTTACCTCGGCAGCCACCAAGCTCGCCTCAGACTGTCCGTCGCTGAACTGGCTGATCGGGCACTTCATCAGAGACGAGCTTTTCATGCATGGCCTCGTCGGTGAACGGGCAAATCCTGATGGCTCGGCCTTCGACCGTGAGAAGCTGACTGACCTCCTGAATAGCTTGAAGACGCGTGCTACCGCTCAGGTGAACGATGGCGATCTTTCGAAGATGCCGGATCTAGCAGCCTACCTCTTTGGCTGGAGGGACCTGTCAGGCCTGGAAGAGCCAAAGGCCTGGGTCACGAAATTCACCGAACCCGATGAAGGCTTTCTTTTCCTCCTGGACAAGCTGCGCAGTTGGGCCGTGAGCGACCGGGTATATTACCCGCTCCAGCAATCGGCTGTCAGCGTGTTTCTGGATTGGGATGAAACCACAAAGCGACTGGAAACGCTGGCTGACACTGAGCATAGGGAGAAGGTGGAAGAACTCAAGGTCGCGATCGAGCAGGGCAAACACTGAGCACTTGCCGTGAGCGCAGAAATTGATCGGCGGGAATGGCGGTGCAGGAAGGAAGCAAACAAACACCTCAATGGCTCATTGGAGGGGCGCGAAGCGTTCCGTTAGAACGAGGGGCCGTTTGCCGACCGGCAGTTTCTGGCGTTCAAAAAGCGACAGCGGACATTCGATTCGGTAGCTCCGAGGTCCCTGACTGACCCGTTCAAGACCTTCCTCCGACCCCAAAATGCAGGCCCTGATCCAATCCGGACCTTCCTAACACGGTTTCCTTGCCGAAAGCCGACTGTGAGCCCGCTAGAGGACGCGGCGAGAACCAAAGCCTCTTGCTTGTGAGTGAAGAGTTCTTGCACGTTCCGAAGAAGCAGGGGTCTAGTAGAAACAATCCACGCGAATGGGCCAGCTAATGGAGGTGTCGTGAACGCGGTACAGATGCGTGAAATTATCGTGGGGCTGCTTGCCGCAACCTACAACACCGTTGGCGAAGACGGCCTTGCCAGCGCATTCATCCTTGGCCGACGCGATAGGCATCCCGCCTTAGGCGGCATTTCTGTCACGCTTTTCTTCCGTCGAAAGAAGCTGATGCCTGCGGTGATGAAGCTGAGGTCCCTCGGGCCGCCACATCTCCGTTATCTTCCGTTGGGCCATTCCTTTGAGAAGCTGCGGTCTTTCCTCACGGACCGGTACCACCTTGTTGCGGGCAACAACATTTTCAGCCGCGCTGAAACCTCACTCCTGGAGCGGATATCGAAGGAGCAAGTTGACTTGCTTGTCGACCAGTTCGCAGAGAGCGATATCCTCACTCCGCCTCTAGAAACTTGCCTCTTTCCGCTGGTCACCATCCAGATGAGAGATGCGTTTGAGGGGGCGGTATTCTCGCTCTCGACAGCGACTGGTCTTGCAGCACAAACGCCGCTCGCGAACCTGCCACGCGGCTACGTCGATGGTCATCTATTCCCGCCATTCAGCGACTGGAAGCACAAGACCCAAACCCCGACGAGCTGGCTCCTTGTCACCGCTCCATCGCCTGAGGTGGCAAAAAAATATCGAGCATCGATCTTAGGGGCGATCTCCCTCACCGTAATGCATCACTACCGACACCAGTTTACCGGCCGGAAGGTTTTCGGCGGAGTGGTGGGCGTTCGTGATGGATGGTCCTTTTCCGACAGCTCGCCACATACGCCGGCACTCGGCGAGGACGTTGTGCTAGGGGTCGAGGATGGTGTTTGGCTTGAAGTGATTGATAGGGCTCTCGCTTCCAGCAGCGAGGCCGATATCAAGAAGCTGAAATCGCTGCAGTACTTCTACAGGGCTTGGTTTCTACCGGACAGCGAGCGGTTCCCAATAGACTGCATCACGATCGACTCGATGTTTGGGGATGCAAACGGCGCAACGGAGGCTGTTGCGCGCGGGGTGGATGAACTGTTCGGGGGAAAGCTCGATCGTACCCGTGTGCTTCTGCTGATGCGATTGCGGAACTCGGTAATCCACGGCGGAGCGCCGGATGTCTACGATTCCTCGAAGTACGCGAGGTACTACCGAGACTATGGCGACGATCCGATCGCCGACATGAGCGCCCTTGTCGCCGAGTGCCTCCGACGAAAGGTTTTCGATGGGCAGCTTCGAGAGCAACCTGACCCCTACGCTGAAGTGATCGCGCAGGCTGTCGCAGCGGGTAGGTTTCCTGCGAGGGAGCCAGCGGGAATCCTCGCTCCCTTAGCCACGGCGGCGGCGTGACCACTTGACCACTTGCGCCGTCCACAACAGAATTCGTGGCGATGGGATGCAGCTCTGCATGCTCCCCCGGTGCTTCCCCGAGGTTTCAAGGGAAGCTTCCGGAGAGGCCAATGCTTGTTAAGACATCGAAATCGTTGGTGCCGCCGGCAACGTCAGCTATCGGGCAACAGGAAAGATCACCTCAACGGCCGACATCGGGCGCATTGCTGACCGGCTGATTTTGGGCCGTATCCGGACAGTCCGCTTGGGACCCTGGATCGGTGTACTCGGACGCTCGGAGGTCGTCTCGGCGGGGCCCTCTACTCTCGCTTCATACCTGCGCCGACGCAGAACCGTCGTTAGGTGGCCGAGCGGGACAAAACGCGACAGAAAGAAATGGCGTGAGGCCCTACCAATCCGCCAACGGCGGCGATAATTGTGCGAAATGCCGAAGCGATCCCGAAGCCACCAGCTTGAAGCCGAATCCATC
>NZ_RZRK01000466.1:0-4987 GCF_003997835.1 Mesorhizobium sp. M7A.F.Ca.CA.004.12.1.1 | reverse complement strand
GTTCCCAAGGATGCGGCCGGCCAGGTGCTGGCCATGGTCGAGGAGCCGGGCAAGCCGGCCGCATCCTTGGGAACCGAAACCACGGCGGTCTGCACCGAGGGCGTTACGACATCGCCCGTGGTCGCGCGCAGCGCGATCGTATAATCACCGGGCTTCAGCGGATCGTCGAGAATGATAACGAAGGCGCCATCGGGACCAGCGACCGTCGAGCCAAGCACCGTCGAGCCGTTGAGGATCTCGACCTTGGCGTTGGGCGCCGCATTGCCGGCGACGACAATCGAGCCATTGCTTTCGACGCGCACGACATCGAAGGACGGTGCGACCGGACCGGCCGCAGCCGGCGCCGCCGCGTCCGCGGCCGGTGCGGACGGTGCCGTTGCCTGGGGCACCGCGGCGGGAGCCGCAGGGACCTCCGCGGCGGGCAGCCGCGCTTCGGTGCCGGGATCGGCCGATTTTGGCGCTGCGGGCGGCGTCTGCGCCGCCACTTGCGCCGGCGGCGTGGGATTGAGATACGGGTCGAGTGCGCCCGATACATAGGCGGTTCCCGCGGCCGCGACGGTCCCACCCGCCGCGAACAGAAACGCCTTCAGTGGATTAATCGCCATACTTCCCTACCCCTTAGCCACCTAACGCCGGTCTAGCCTGTTTTACCAATACCGACAAGAAAAAGCCCGGACTTGTTAACTCTTGGGGCTTGACCCGGCTTTCAGACCCAATCACCAATCATCGGCATGAACACGATTCGATCCGTCTGCGTCTATTGCGGCTCGTCTCCGGGCCGCGATGAAACCTATATCAAGGCCGGACACCTGCTCGGACGCTCGATTGCCAAAGCGGGACTGCGGCTGGTCTATGGCGGCGGCACCAAGGGCATTATGGGTGCTGTCGCCGAAGGCGCGCTCAAGGCCGGCGGCAAGGTAACGGGCATCATTCCGCGCTTCCTGATCAACAAGGAAGCGAGCGAAACCGCGCTTGACCGGCTCGATGAACTCTTCATCACCGACAACATGCACGAGCGCAAGCACAGGATGTTCGAGAAATCCGACGCCTTTGTGGCGCTGCCGGGCGGGATCGGCACGGTCGAGGAGATCGTCGAGATCATGACCTGGGGGCAGCTTGGCCATCATCGCAAGCCGATCGTCTTCGCCAATGTCAAAGGATTTTGGGATCCGATGCTGGCGTTGCTCGATCACATGGCCGCCGAAGGCTTCATCCACACCGCACAGCGGGTCAAGCCGCTGGTCGTCGACGACCCTGAAGCGATCGTCGCCGCCATCATGGTGGCAGGATCGTCCGTCGATGCTCCGACCGAGGGCGTGCAGTCGGTGATCGACAAAATGTAGGGGAGTAAGAAAATACGGCAGTAAGGCAGTATGTGAATTGCCTGGAGTGTCCTGCCCTACTGCCCTACTGCCCTACTGCCCTACTGCCCTCTTCCTCCGCAGCCTGCCGCAAATCGGCAATCACCGCCCGCCGGTCTTGACGCCGCCAGGCGAGATGGAGTGAAACCGTGCGGTCGAACCACGGCAGGTCGCGAAACACGATCCGCGGCGGCGCAGCGGAACGCAGGCTGGCTTGCACCGTCGCCAGGCCGAGACCTGCGCTGACAAGGCCAAGCGAGGTTAGCGGATCCGCCGTTTCATAGGCGATGTCGGGCAAAAAGCCGGCTTTGGCGCAGGCGGCAAGGAACTGGCCGCGATTGGTGTCGTCCGGCTGGCGCACGACGGTGATCCAGGTGCGACCGTCAAGGTGATGCGGCCCAACCTCTGGTATTTGAACAAGCGGATCATCTTCGGGGATCGCCAGCACCAGCGGCTCATGCCGCAGCGCCATGGCGGCGACATCCGGGTCGTCATCAGGTGGCGGCGAGTAGACAAAGCCCAGATCCAGCGACCGCTGCCGTAGCCCTTCCAACTGCGCCGCCGAACGCAGGCTTCTCAGTTGCAAGTGGAAATCCGGCCGGTCGCGACGGAACTGGCGCAGCATCCCGGCGACAAGCCCGGCATGAACGGCGCCTTCGACATAGCCGATGGCGAGCCGACCGACGGCGCCGCTGGCCAGGTTTCGGCCGAACTCCTCCAAACGTCGCGCACTGGACAGCAGGGCGCGGGCCTCGGTGAGGAAGGCGCGCCCCTCGGCGTTGAGATGGACCCGCTGCTTCGATCTTTCAAAGAGGGAAACACCCAACTGCTCCTCGAGCTGGATGATCTGCCGGCTGAGTGGCGACTGGGAAATATGCAGCATCTCGGCGGCGCGCCCGACATTGCCGGTTTCGGCGACGGTGACGAAATACCTGATCTGGCGCAGGTCGAACATTTTTTCTCCAGGCTCCAGTCCCCCGAGGTCTCAACTTTAGCCTAACCAGTCTTAGACAGTCTGACCAGCGGGAGCGATAGTTCGGCCATCCAACCAAAGCAGACCGCCATGCAGTTCTTTGCCCTTCTCACCCGCAACACCGAAAAATTTGCCGATGCCGATTTCGCTCCGCTTCTGCCCGGCGAAGCCGAACAGCGGCGCACGCTCTATGCCGAAGGCGCGGTACGCCAGGTGTGGAACCGAGGCGACATCCCGGGCAGCGGCATGATGCTCGAAGCCGCCGATGATGCAGAGGTTCGCGGCCATCTCGCCACCTTGCCGCTGGTCAAGGCCGGCATGATGGACATTGCCGCAATCGTGCCCCTCAAGCCCTACCCCGGCTTCGGCCCGAAGCACTGACCGGGGCACAATCCGGGGTGGCGAAGGCGTCACCACCGGATTGACGTGGGTGATCGACAGACCGTGATCGGCTGTCAAGAAACCGTCACACCGAACCGGGTTCGCTCGTGCTAGAAATCAAGGCCAGGCAGCCGCCGTGCGGTGCCATTTCGGAACATGCATCTGGCACCGCCCATGGATATCACTCTCGCCCCGGAAGGCACCGACCTGTCGCCCTACCTGCCCGACGAGCACGGATTGTTCTTCATCTATCATTTCACCGCTGAGGGCGTGCGAACCAGGGACGCCACCGCCGCGCACTGGACATGGCGCAGCTACCAGCTTTCCGACATGCGGGCCCGCCATGAGATCGGCGCCGATCAGGCTTTGCCGGCACCGGTGCGCGAAGCTTTCCTGTCCGCCAGCCATGGCTGCCACATCGACCTCGAGGACGACTGGCTCTATGGCGATCTGCCGGACCTGCGCCATGACTATTCGGCGGAAGCGGGCGGGCTTGGCCATTTCCGCTTCGCGCTCAACGACACGATGCTGGTCGGCGCCCGCAAGCAACCGCTGCAGTCGGTCGACAACATCCGCAAGGCGATCGAGAATGGATCGCGCAAGTTCCGCTCGCCGGCCGAGTTGATCGAGGCGGTTGTCGGCCAGTCTTTTGACGGCATGGTGGCTGAACTTGCGGCACTCGGCGACAGCCTCGACGGGATCGAGGATCGCATCGTCTGCGACGCATGGCACAATGAACGGCAATCCCTCGTCGACGCGCGCCGGCATCTGGTTGTGATCCACAGGCAGATGGCGACGTTGACCAATCTGTTTCGCCATCTCGACCACTCGCACCGTAACGACCTGCCCGACAGCATCAACGACATGGCCGCGCGTCTTTCGCACAGGGCGCAGACGCTGCACTATGATGGCGAACAATTGCAGGCACGCGCCCGGCTGTTGCAGGACGAGCTTATGGCCAAGCTGACGACGCAGTCGAACCGGCTGCTGTACGTACTGTCGGTGATGACGGCGGTGCTGTTGCCAATGACCATCATCTCGGGCCTGTTCGGCATGAATGTCGGCGGCTTGCCGCTGGTCGACACGCCAATGGGCTTCTGGGTGGTGACGGCGGTAGCGATGGTGATCGCGGGCGCGACCTATCTCTTTGTCAGGCGGCTCGGACAGATGTAACGCCCGCCCGGCGACTTTCACGCCGAGGCGCGAAGATCCTCGATGACGGTGCCGGCGGCGGCGGCTTCCGCTTCGTGGTCGGGCTCGCGCCAGGTCTCGGCCAAGCCAGCCGCATACCATTCGCGCATCGCCGGCAGGGCAAGCAATTGCGCTGGATAGGCTGCAGCCGCACCCTCGAAGGAGAGCCCATAGGACTGGGCGCGGAACGCCACCGGGGCAAAGAAAGCGTCGACGGCGGTAAAATGAGCGCCGGCCAGAAACGGCCCGCCGAAACGGGCAAGGCCATCGTTCCAGAGATCGCCGAGGCGAAAGATGTCCTGCTTCAGCGCATCGGACATCGGGAATGGCTTTACGCGCACGCCGCAACTCATCGGGCATGCCCCGCGCAATGCGGTGAAGCTCGAATGCATCTCGGCGGCGGCCGAGCGTGCCCAGGCGCGCGCCTTGGCCTCGACAGGCCACACGCCATGGTGGCGTTCGGCCAGATATTCGACGATGGCCAGCGAATCCCAGACCGCCCAGCCATCGTCGATCAGGCACGGCACGCGGCCGCTCGGCGAGAAGGGCCGGTACAGATCCCAACTCGATGCGGTCGGGAATGGCGTCAGCCGTTCCTCGAACGGGATGTTCAGCTCTCGCATCAACACCCAAGGCCGCAGCGACCATGAGGAATAATTTTTGTTGGCGATATGCAGCAGGTACATAGGGGATCCTTACCTTGCAGCCGGCACCGCCGGCCGGATCTCGCGGCCACGGAACATCGACCAGGAATACATCGCGAGCGCTGTCCAGATCAGGCCAAAGGCAATCGCCTGGGTGGTGCCGAAAGGCTCGTCGAAGATCAGCACGGCGATCAGAAACACAATGGTCGGCGCGATGTACTGCATGATGCCGATGGTGGACAGCCGCAGCAGCCTCGCGCCGAACGCAAACAGCAGCAGCGGGATCGATGTGACCGGACCGCAGCCGATCAGCAATGCCGTATCGGTGCCACTGCTGGATAAGATGTGGTCCTGTTCGGTCGCGATGAGATAGACGATGTAGCCAAGCGCCGGCACCGACAGCAGAAGGACTTCGAGCAAAAATCCCTGGCTCGGTC
>NZ_RZRK01000465.1:0-4990 GCF_003997835.1 Mesorhizobium sp. M7A.F.Ca.CA.004.12.1.1 | reverse complement strand
GCCTATGTCGCATCCCCAACATCGTCGCACACCGGACAATGCCGGACGAAATTGTCCCGGGGCGTCAAATTGGTTTGATGGTGACCCAAGGAGTTCTGGCTTTATCTGAGGCGTTCGGCCTTTTTCGAAAGCCGGACTCTTCGCGCGTTTCCGACGGCCCGAAGCGCCTGATCAAAGCTGACGGCATTCCCGGGTCTTGGCCTTGCCACAGCAGCACCTGCTGCATCAATTCCGACGGACGCTGTAGAACACCTGCAACACACGGCCCGCAGCAATTTCTCCGGCGCAACGCTGGGGCGACCGCCTTTGGCACTGCAGGCGTACATGCCGGAAAGGATGCCGTCTAGCCGCACCAGCGCTCCATTGATCATCAGCCGGTGCGGGCACCAGGATGACCGGCTGGAACGAAATCTTCCAACCGCTTCATCGTGAACAGCTGCTCCATGAACACATCGCTCCCGTCAATCGAGCCGTCTCGCCAGGGGGATCAATAGTCTGTCTTTGGCGTAGGTATTTCAGCAGCCTGCTGTTAGCGTGCGGACGACGCCGACATCAACCGGCGGACAAATGCGACGAGGGCAACAAGCGCGCCTGACGCAACGCCGCCAGATCAGCCGAGCCCGTGCAGAAGCAGGCGACGGCCAACTGGCGGATGACGATCTCGAAATGCGCGACAACGGCCCCGGTGGACACTGTCGCCGCGCCCAGCACGCTGGCCGCCTGCCCGGCGATGTCCGCGCCCAGGCGGATGGCCTTGGCCACGTCGACGCCATCGCGGATCCCGCCCGACGCGATCAGCTTCACCGTTGGCAGCGCCCGACGCACCGCCTGCACGCTGGTCAGGGTGGAATCCCCCAATCGGCGAATGACATCGCCACTGCACGGTCGGCGGCATTGCGGGCGCGCTCGCCCTCCACTGCGGCCCAACTGGTGCCGCCGGCGCCGGCGACATCGATTACCGCCACGCCCGCCTCGACGAGCGCACAGGCACCGAGGCGGACAGGCCCGCCCCCACTTCCTTGGCCACCATCGGCACGCCCACGATGCGCGCGGCGCCAGCGATCAGCGCCAGGACGCCGCGCCAGTTCGCGGTCGCCCTCCGGCTGTACCGCTTCCTGCAGCGGATTGAGATGGACGATGAGCCCATCGGCCTCCAGCGCGTCCACCGCGCGACGCGCCAGGTCCAGGCCGTCGGCCTCCCGCAGTTGCGCGGCGCCGATATTGGCCAGCAAGGGAATGTCTGGCGCCAGGCGGCGCAGCGCGCGCGTTAGCCCCTGGGAGTTGCGGGATTGCAGGCTCACACGCTGCGAACCGCACATGGCGATCCCCAAGGCTTGCGCTGCCTCGCTCAAATGCCGGTTGATGGCCTCGGCCCGTGGCATGCCGCCGGCCATAGAGCTGATCAGCAGCGGCGCGCGCATAGCCTTGCCCAGCAGCGAGGCGCGCAGGTCGATCTGCGTCAGGTCCAACTCGGGCAGTGCGCAGTGTTCGAAATGGATGTACTCCCAGCCAGCGGCCACCGTGGCCGGCGCCGTTCGCCGATCCAGCACGATGTCCAGATGTTCGTCCTTCCCCGGCTCAGGGCGGTGTCGCTCATGCTCGCTCCATCCGTAGCAGCGGGCGACGGCGTTGCGTCGGATCGAACCGACGGCAGCGCGCCCAAGCCGCCGCCTCCGGCGCGTCCAGGCCGACGCACGCTGGCCTCCCCCTGCAGCGTCGCTGCGATAGCGGCTGGTCGAAGTCTGGTAGTACTGCGCGCGGATCGCCGCCATCGCCTCGATCAACGGTCCCCACGGCGCGGGAAAGCATTCTTCCGCCATCACCCGGTGCAGCATGCGCGTATGGCCGGCCAACTCGTCGTTGAGGAACTCAACCACAGGCATAGCCGGATAGCGCTGCAGAAGCAGGATCGCCGCGTTATCGCCGGCCGACCTGTCCTTGTCGCGTCCATGCAGATCGTTCTGCAGGCGCCCTATCACTGAGATGAGCCGCAGGACCTGGCGAAACGCTGGACGCGCGCGCAAGGTCGCCATGTCCAGCCCCCACAGCAGCGACAGGCAACAGAACACGGTCCCGTAAGCGATCGAATCGATGCCGTTGTGCAGGTACTCGGCGTAAGACCAGCGTCGCGCCCCTGCCGCCTGCGCGTGTCCGGCGCGCAGCGCCGCGCAGTAGCACCGGGTATAGTCGAGAAGCCGAGCATAGTCGTGACGATCGTAAGCGAGCGCAGCCAGCGAAGCGCGCAGCTGAGCGCAGCCCTCGAATCCGGAGAGCACGCACGGTACGCCGTGCCCCAGCGCCTGCTCCAGGGCGGCGAGCTGCTCCGGCGCGATCAGGCCAACGTCGTTGCAATCGTCTAGCCAGAACAGCAGCGCCAGTTCGCGATAGAACGCCACGATCAGCGTTTCGTCCTGCGGATCGCGGCCGGTGCGGGCGCTGGTGTCGCGCAGGCTCGGGTGAATGCGTTGCAGGATATACTGGCCGCCCCTTACCGCTTCCTCAGCATGCTCATCCGCGAAACCGGTCAGGGCACGCCCCCACTCAAGCACCTGCTGCAGCGCGCGTTCGGTCTGGATCATGGCGCCGCCCCTGCTCCCTCGGCTACGACGCGCCGCCCACAACGAAGCGCCAGCCACAACCCGGCGAGACCGCATCTCCGCGCCATAACGGCGATCGCGAAGTTATCGATCCGATTGCCAGTTGCTGATGCAAGCTCTTGTGAACGGCCGTTAGGACCGGCCCGCAGCCTCGCCGGCAGTATCGAGCAATCCGCTTGCGCCGGCTCGCCATAGCAGGCGAGGACGGCAAGGTCGCCGGCGGCAAACGCACGCGAGCACATTGCAAGCGACATCCGCGAACGCGGCGCCGACTGGTCAGCCTCCGCCTCGGTGCCCGCATATGTCCGCGAGTCGAGCAGCGCCTTCGCCACGAAATGAGCAGAACGCCTTACGAGCATCGACCGCCGGCTGCTGCGCATGGGCGATGATGAGGCATGGTCTCGCAGCGGACCCGTTCCGACAGATGCTGCACCAGGGACGAGGCGACCTTATCCAACAAGGCACCACTTGCGCTGTTTGTGGAGACGAGCGTCGGCTGCATCCATGCGGCTGCTTGAGTGGTGAAGACTCTGAACGACGGTTCCTACGGCGCTGCCGGCGCAATCGGCTGCTTGGGGGACGCGTGACGCAGTCAAAGCTCCCCTTGCCAAGCACGGAGCAGGCGAGTGAGAGAGCAGATGAATAGGCGTGTCGCCAATATTTTTGCATTGCTCTAATCGATTATAGTTGTGAGGAGCAATTTGAGACCATTTACTTGCGGCTCAAGTCACCCATAAAAGAAAGCAAGCACCGATTCGGTAGCTTATCCCCTGTCTTTCGCGTACTCGCGGCCGTGGCGCCGGGTGAACGATTGAAGACCGCCGGTCTCACTCGCAGGTGGGCGCCAGGGCGTGGGGCGGTTGGCAAGCCACAGGAGTAGGACAATGTCGAAGGATTCGGGTAAGGGCGATAATCACGGCGGCGGACCGGGCAAGATCGAGATCACGGTGGTGGTGAACGGCCAGCCCACGCAGGTCGAAGCCAATCCCAACCAGCCGCTTCACGTCATTCGTACCAAAGCCCTTGAGAACACGCAGAATGTCGCCCAACCAGCCGAGAATTGGGAATTCAAGGATGAGGCCGGCAACTTGCTCGATGTCGACAAGAAGCTTGGCGACTTCGGTTTCCCGAATACTGTGACCCTGTTCCTCAGCCTGAAGGCGGGCGTCGCAGGTGCCTAAACACCAAAGTGTGGATCCGGAGGTCTCCCGAGCGAAGTTTGATCGGGAGATCGGCCGGTTCCGGCCATATGCTGATGTCTATCGGGCTCAGGGCTGCTTCTTGATCGAGGCGACCTTTCCGCGCGCTTTCTTCATTTTCGCCAGCCCCAAGTTAAAGCCACGGGTGGTCAGCGCAGCGAGCGAGGTCGACTTCACCGACTACGACTTAAGACCACCGTCCGTGGTCTTCGTCGATCCGTTTACGCGTCATCCGATTGCCCGGAAAGATCTATACCTGAAAATGCTTAGACGTCCGCCGCTGCCCGGAACGCCGCCGGAGATGATAGGAGCTCTCATCCAGCAGAACGCCGTGCCGCTGACGGACTTCATCCAGGCCAACAGTCCCGAGGACGAACCATTCCTGTGCATGGCGGGCGTCCGGGAATACCACGACAATCCAGCCCATTCAGGTGATCCATGGCTGCTTCATCGGGGTTCTGGCGAAGGCTGTTTGGCCTTCATCCTGGACAAGATCATCAAGTACGGAATCGTTCCTATAGAGCAGTTGCAGATTCAACTCCAACCGACAATCGTAGGAATGGTGGTATCCCCTCAGGCGATACAAGAATGACTGGTTTGAGAGATGTAACGATCGTGACTCTCCCGCGCGGCTGCATCTCGACCACGCATGGGCATCTGCGCTCAGTTGGTCGCGAGGGCAATGAGGGGATGGCGCTCTGGGTCGGCGTTCAGCAAGAGCGGCACTTTGCCGTAACAGAGACGGTTATCCCGGCGCAGCGTCACATTCGGACAAACGATGGCGTTTGCGTGATCGTTGCGGCCGAAGAACTGCACCGGCTCAATGTCTGGCTCTACAAAAGCGGCCTGAAACTCTTGGCCCAGATTCACAGCCATCCGGGCCGCGCCTACCATTCGACGACGGACGACGCTTATGCGGTTGCTACCACGGTTGGGTGTCTGTCGCTGGTCGTGCCGAATTTCGCCCGCGAGCCTTTCGATTTTGCTCGGGTCGCCGCCTATCGGCTTGACGAAAAGGCCAAATGGAATGCGCTCCCTCCCGCGGCACTGTCGCGAATGATCATGATATCGAGTTGAACAATGGCATTCGCTAACTTCATCGATCGCGCCGCCACGGCGGCATCTCAGGTCCTGGCCGATTTTCATCTGGGAGACTTCAAAGCAGCTCTTGAAAAGCAGGTCGTGGCAGTCGCC
>NZ_RZRK01000464.1:0-4990 GCF_003997835.1 Mesorhizobium sp. M7A.F.Ca.CA.004.12.1.1 | reverse complement strand
GCCCAACCCACGCAAGGACCTGTGCACGATGCGGGTGTTTTCCGCCGACGTCAAATTGGCGCAGAGCGACAGTTCCTGAAAGATACAGCGCAGACCGGCCTGCTGGGCACTGGCCGCACTCCAGGCACCGATCTCACGTCCGCCGACGCGAAAGCTGCCGCTGCTGCGCTCGATGGTGCCGGCCAGCACGTTCATCAGCGTCGACTTGCCGGCGCCGTTGTGACCGACCAGGCCAACGACCTCGCCGGGGTTCAGATGAAAATCCACGCCGCCCAAGGCATGCACGGCATCATAGCTCTTGCGGACATTGCCTACCTCGACAAGAGGGCTGTCAGCATCGCCTCTCTCTGCTGCGTCCTTTTTGGGCGACGTGGGATCGTTCATCATTCGGCCATGCTGCTCATTTCGGCGCGGGTACGCCGGGCAGAGGTTCTTTCTTTACGTTGGCGTCGATGATCTTGGCCACTAGCTCCTGCGGATATTCGGCATTGACAACGCCGCCTGCGGGAACCGTCTTCAGCCAGGCGTCGAGGTCAGGCTGATTGATCTGCAGGAGCGGCACCTCGACGAATTTCGGCACCTGCTTGCCGGCCAGGATCTGCTGCGCGACCCAGAACGCGACCTGCGAGACGCTGGGCGTGGCGCCCAGCGAGAAAGTTTCGTAGCCGCCGGCATCATGCTCCTGCTTCCACAGCGCCAATTCGTCCTGGCGGTTGCCCATGATGATGATCGGCAGCGGCCGGTTGGCGGCCTTGAATGCCTGCGCCGCGCCATAGCCGTCGCCGCCCTGCGTCAGCACCGCATCGACCTGAGGCAGCGACGGCAGGATGCCCGACACTTCCTTTTGTGCCACGGTCGCCGTCCACTGGCCATAGACCTCGCCGACAGCCTTGTAGCTGGCGTGCGCCTTCATCGCCTTCTCGACGCCCTCATGCAGGCGCTTGTCGAAACCGTCGCCGGCCATACCGCGGATCTCGAGGATGTTGGCCGGTTTGTCGCCGAGCTTGCTGGAGATGAAATCCAGTTCTGCCTTGGCATAGGAGTCAAGGTTGTAGTCGACGACATAGGCGCAAGGCTCGGTGACGCCGCTGGCGAAGGCAACGACCGTGATACCGGCATTGCAGGCATCCTTGATGGCGCCGTTGAGTGCGGTGTCGGAGCCGGCAAGGACGATGATCGCGTCGTAGCCCTGCAGGATCAGGTTCTCGATCTGGCTGGCCTGTTCGGTCACCGAATTGTTCGAGCTGACGACGGCTGTTGCGGCGATCTGCTTGTCGGCCACGGCCTTGGCGCCCATTTCCTCGAAGCTCTTGATCATCACCTGGCGGAAGGAATTGCCGGCGTAGGAATTGCTGAAGGCGATCTTCTTGGCCGAAGTGTCGCCCTTGGCGACGCCTTCATCGGCGCGCGCGTCCAGCGCTGCAAAGCTGGTGCAGCCGAGCATGGCTGCAATGAATAAGGCTGTGGTCCTGCTCATTGTTGTTCTCCTCCGGTTGAAAGTCATAGCGTCCTCCCGCCGATCCTTTCGAACGAAAAATCTCAGCCCAGCCCGAGATCAGGCACGGCATCGTTCAAATGGTCGGCGAAATTCGTGTTGGGCAGCAGCGGATACCAGCCCGGACGGCCGGGATCGCGGTCGTAGGCATAGCCGCCCAGCGAGCGATAGAGCTCGGCATAGGTGGCGAGTTTGTCACGATCGAGCTCGACACCGAGGCCCGGTGCCTCCGGCACCGCGATCGCACCATTCTCGTAGGGCATCTTGCCGCCGATGATGATGTCGTCGGCAAGGTGGTGATAATGCGCGTCGGCGGTGAAGACCAGGTTGGGCAGCACAGCGCCAAGATGCAGCATGGTGGCGAGCTGGATGCCGAGTTCGCCAGAGGAATGCACCGCAATACCGAGACCGAACGTGTCGCAGATCTGCGCGGCGCGCACGCAGGCGCGGATGCCGCCCCAGAAGGTGGTGTCGAGCAGGATCACGTCAACCGCAGGGTCGCGCACATTGGTGGCGAGCTGTTCGAAATCGATGACGATGGTGTTGGTGGCCAGCGGGATGGAGAGCTTCTCGCGCAAGCGGCGCATGCCGGCAAGGCCCCAGGTCGGATCCTCGAAATAGTCGTTCCTGAGATCGGAAATGGCTTGGCCGAAACGCAGCGCCTCTTCGACCGACAGGGCGGCGTTCGGATCGTAGCGCAGCGTGTCGGCAGGAAATTCGGCGGCGAGCGCCCTGAAACACTCCAGCTCATAGTCGGGGTGAAACACGCCGGCCTTGAGCTTGTGGGCGTGAAAACCATGTTCGGCCTTGAGCGCGCGGGCATGCTCGAGCAATTGATCGATGGTGCGGACCTCTCCCTTGCCGCTGCGGCGGTCGGCATAACGGAAGAACAGATAGGAGGCGAAGCCGATCCGGTCGCGCACGCGCCCGCCAAGCAATTGGTAGACCGGCACGCCGAGCTTCTTGCCGATAATGTCGAGACAGGCGAATTCCAGCGCTGCGTGGAGCTGCGTGCGATTGTTGTAGAGCGACGCCGTCGGATTGCAGATGGCATAGCGCATCCGGTTGAGATCGAAAGGGTCATGGCCGACCAGGTAGGATTTCAGCCCGGCGAAAGCGAGTTCGGC
This sequence comes from Mesorhizobium sp. M7A.F.Ca.CA.004.12.1.1, assembly GCF_003997835.1. Taxonomy (NCBI): domain Bacteria; kingdom Pseudomonadati; phylum Pseudomonadota; class Alphaproteobacteria; order Hyphomicrobiales; family Phyllobacteriaceae; genus Mesorhizobium; species Mesorhizobium sp. M7A.F.Ca.CA.004.12.1.1. The sequence continues at coordinate 2,368 of NZ_RZRK01000464.1, read as the reverse complement.
GCCGGCGCCGCCACCGCCCATCTCGCCGAGCCCAACAATGCCTTCGTCGGTTTCGACCTCGACCACGGTGCGGACAAAGCGTCCCCAATGCGTACCGTTGCTGTGCCGCAATGCTGCTTCCAGCGGAACGGTGATGGTGGTCGCCTTGATGTCCGTGATCTTCATGCCGGCTCCTCTCCCCCTAGCCTGCCGGCGTCATACACACTACCATGGTAGTATGTCAATACAGCGTCAATCCTGCTTGCCGCTTGAGTTGGGACGTGCGTGGTGTCATGACCGGAGCAGTGCAGCGCCATTCACAGCAACGGATTCGTCATGGGGACCAAGCTTTCGGGGGCGACCAGGTTTTCAGGCAATGCTGCCAGGCTGAAGAACGCCGGTCAGCGCGACCCCTCGCGGGTGCTGGAGCCGGTCAACAATCGCATGCCGATCTCGCCGCAGATCTACGAGCGCCTGCGCCGCGCCATCACGACGCTGGCGATGTTGCCGTCGGAGGCGCTCAGCGAACAGGACCTCGCCCAGCAGCTCGGTGTCAGCCGTACACCGGTGCGCGAGGCGCTGATCCGGCTTGCCGATGAAGGGCTGATCGACATCCTGCCGCAACGCGGCAGCTTCGTCGCGCCGATCCGCCTGAGTGACGTCGAGGAAGCGCAGTTCATTCGCGAGGCACTCGAAGTCTCCGTCGTGCAGAAGCTGGCCGGCCACGGTTCGAGCGCCTTCATCGCGGCAGGCAGGGTGAACCTTGCCCAGCAGGCCAAGGCAGTGGCCGAGGGCGACCGCGAGCTTTTTCTCGAGCTCGACGAGGGCTTCCATCGCAGCCTTTGCGAAGAGGCCGGCCTGCCCAAGAGCTGGCGGGTGATCCAGGTGGTCAAGCTGCAGATGGACCGTGTGCGCTATCTGAGCCTGCCAGAGCCCGGCCACCTCGAAACGCTGCTCGCTCAGCATGTGGCGATCTTCGAGGCCGTGGAGACCGGCGAGGCAAAGCAGGCAGGCGCGCGTATGGCGGCGCATTTGCGCGAAGTGCTTCGCACGGTTCAACGGCTCAACGTGGCCCGCCCGGACCTCTTTGGCCAATGATCCGTCGACCGCTCATTGTGCCATTGGGTGAAGAGCAGACGCCTCGGACGTGCTGCCACATTCTTAATGAGGGATTCCTGCGCGCCAAGGCCTGATGCGCGTATGCTACGGGCGCTTCGCTTGCCTGGCGTCAGCCGCCGAAGCGCGGTTCCGCAACGCCTTTGATGCCAAGGCCCGTGATGGCGAACAGGCTACCGCGCAAAACGCCGTCGCCGGGAAAACGGGGTAGCGGCGGCTTGGCCATCGAGGTGACGTAGAGGGTGTCGAGCTTCGGTCCGCCGAACATGACGCTGGTGATCTTCTTGACCGGCATGTCGATGATGCGATCGATGCTGCCATCGGGGGCGTAGCGGATCAGTCGGCCGTCATAGACCAGCGCATTCCACAGATAGCCCTCGGCATCGACGGTCGAGCCGTCCGCCGCACCGCCCCGGCTCGTGTCGACGCGCACGAAGGTACGCCTGTTGGTGGCGACACCGGTGGCGATGTCGTAGTCGTAGGCCCATATCTCGCCGGTCCAGGTGTCGGCGAAATAGAAGGTGCGGTCGTCGGGGCTCCAGCATGGACCGTTGGAACAGATGATGCCGGAATCGATCCGGGTGACGGAGAAATCCGGATCGAGCCGGTAGAGCCCGCCGGACGGCCCCTCTTCCATCGTGTCCATGGAGCCAGCGAAGAAGCGGCCGCGCCGGTCAACCTTGCCGTCGTTGAGCCGGTTCATCGGCTTGTCCGGCTCGGGATCGTGGATCAGCGTCACATCGCCGGAGGCGAAATCGAGCAGATGGAAACCGCGCTGCAGCGACACCACGGCGCCGCTACCGTCCTTGCGCAGCGCCATCGAGCCGATCTTCATCGGCACATCCCATGACCGGATCTCGCGTCCGTCGGCGGTCGCCCGAAACACGCGCCCGTCGAAGCTGTCGATCCAGTAGAGTCGTTCCTGTTCGACGTCCCACAGCGGTCCTTCGCCCAGCGTGGTCTTCACGTCCACCACGACTTCGATCTTCATGCCGTCCTCCTCCGTTTTTGCGTCTCGCGGCGATTGTTCGGGCCGCCTCAGAAAGCGACCTTGTCGCCGCCTTTCAATGACAGGATTTCGCGTGCCTCGTCGGGCGTCGCCACCTCCATGCCGAGCCCTTCGATGATCTTGCGGGCCAGCAAGACCTGCTCGGCGGCATCGGCACCCATCCCGAAGACGTCGCCCATATGAAGCGCACTGCCGACCGGCTGTTCGGCGACCAGTTCCGCTGGTCGGTTCTCGGCGCTGGCGCCAGCCAGCTGCGCATAGCCG